>CAUQNI010000020.1:0-28552 GCA_963519555.1 uncultured bacterium | reverse complement strand
TCGAATTAACGTTTACTAAATTGTGATGCTTTACGAGCTTTCTTAAGACCTGGTTGGAAACACTTTTATTTGAATAAGTTTCAATATCCGCTTAAAATCAATGTTTTCCCACATTTACAGAAAACAGAATTTCATCTAATTTGAATCAATTTCAGTTGAATGGTGTGAATTTTACCCTAAAAATACACAAATTGAGCTAGATTTTACCAAAAAGTTCACACCATTTAAAAGGTAAAACAAGACCCACATATGTCCCATTTGAATCAATAAAAAATATATACAGAAAATAAAAGAAATTCTGTATTTTGTCACTGTATAATAAAGTTAACCAGTCTTGTAAAAATTATTTTATCGTCATATCTGAGAGTTAATCAGCTATTGTGTGAAAATTATTAATCTTTGGCTGAGATACATTTGTCACAATCATAAATAGCTTATAGTTCTTGACATATAGACTTTTATATGAAAAAATACTTGTTGGAGGCTAATAATATGACTGAAAAAATCAAAAACTGGGTTAACATTTGCGTTTTGAAAAATCAAGAAATTTTATTACTTAATAGAAAGCACGATAATTTTCCTGGCTGGATTCCACCGGGGGGAAAAGTTGAATTCCCTGAAAGTTTTTTTGAAGCTGCATTACGGGAACTCAAGGAAGAGACTGGACTTACCGCATTAAATCTTGAATTAAAAGGAATTTCAGGCTTTACTAATTCAATTGGTAATGAGAGATTTGTCTTCTATGACTTTTTATGTACTCAGTTTACTGGTGAACTAAGCACATCTGATGAAGGTGAGCCAAAATGGTGGAATCTAAAAGAAATCGATAAAATACCAATGCAAGATGAAATAAGAAAAAGGCTACCCCTTTATTTAAGAAAAGGAAGCTTTGAAAGTATTAACTATTGGGATGATAATAAGAAATGCATTAGTGAAAACAAAACAATTTTATTTGACTAATATTCTCTATAGTATAATCAAATGCAAAATTCTCAATTCATTAGTAATTTTTGTATAATTCAGTACTCAATACAATCTGTCTTTAATAACATATAGTTTAATATTTTTCAAAACAAGGGTATCTAATAAAATCATCTACTCTAACAACTTTTTCCTTGTATCTATAGATAGCTAAAAAGCCTTGGAATCATTCCAAGGCTTTCTCTATATTCTATTGCATCAATTTTCTTATTCCGATTTCAGTTGACAATGAGCCTATTTCAATAACTTTCAACCTCTAATATATTCATGTCAAAGATTCGATACTACTATAATTCAACTAGTTCAGCATCAGATAGATAGGCCAATTTCTTCAAAAAATTGGTTCATCGAAATACATCTAACATTAAGTTCTTCACATACGTCTGGAACTTTAGCATTTTTACTAGTATTCATAGCGTTGAGATTAATATTTTTAATTTCATCAGTTACGATAGTATAGTTCTCACTTTTAGCAATAGCAATCAACCAAGGGTCTGCAATTTTTTCATTCGCCCAACCTTTTTCCGATGAGAGAGCAGTATCTTTATATAAAGGACTATCTTGAATATATTAAATTACTTCACTCCACTCTCTAGCATAAGATTTATGGTCTATTAAATCTTTTTCGTAGTTATCATCTAACCAGTCCCTAAACCATGGTTCTTGATAATTCTCTGAAACCACTATATCAGGAACTTTTACATCTGAATTCAAAATACTCACAAAATTAAGCCAGAAAGTTGGAAAAAATTCATTACGATAATATCTATCATAAAAGTTGATGTATATATTTGAATCTAATAATAATTTAACGTCTGGACGATTTCCTCCCTTTCCTCCACTTTTTGATAAATACTCATCTAGTGCATTATCTATATCTGTATTTAACGATTCTTGCTCTAACTTGTAATTTAAATTATACGATTTTAGCCAACCATTAACCAAGTCAGCTACCATCGGTTCTACTGATTGAATTTTTCCTTTAGGCATCTGTACAAACTCCTTCATAATGAAAATAAAATATCACCATTATTTTATCATAAAAAAAACATAGAGATATTTTTCTCTGTGCTTTTCTTAAATCTAATCTTTTATTTTCACGTAGTTTTGGATAGGATTTCTTAATCTATAGCTAGCTATAGCCACACTATCCGACAACTCTGCTTCTTCATCAGACATAAAAATTTGATGAGTAGTATAATCTTCATTCCAAGCATGTTCATCTAGTTCAAAACGTTCATTAAAAAGCGATTCTATCATAACATACATTTTATCTTCTTTCGGAACTGTATAATGATATCCTTCATCAGATGTTCTACTATCTCTAACAAAACCTGTTTCTATATCAGTTTCTGTAACTTTAATGGGTTGGTTCAAGTCCTCTGCTTGAATACGGGCTAATTTCTGAAAATATGGTCTCATTGCTATAGTCAATGCTTTTTTAGTTTCCTCATCTAAAATGTAAGCTGTTGTTTTTCCCACAGTTTGTGTTTCTTGCAATTCAAACCAAGATGGGATTTTTTGTAATTCTCTTGAAACCTTTGTTTTAATCTTATTAAAGGTATTTCTCTCTAATCTATAAATAGCTTGATGCAACTCAATAAATTCTGTTATTGTCATTATTCGACTTCCTTTCTTAATATCTGTCCAAGATGTAACTTATAACATATATATTGTAACACGTTTTGTTTATTTGTCAAATTTTTAAAAGTTGCATTTCTATCATTTTATATTACAATGTAATCAAGAGTAGAGGTTTTTATTTACAATAATATTATTTAAAACATGAAATGTTCATTACATTTTTACTTCTTTATATTCTTTTTGTCTTGCTAGATATAATATTTCCTTTTCTATAAATTCCTTTATGTAATTCTATAACTATTGTAATAATCATTATTTACAAAAAAGCTTACAACAGAATTAGTTTTTTGTAACTGAAAAATACAATCTTTGTAACACGTTTTACTTTTATATAGTTTTTACTCGTGTTGCTTATACTGGGATTTATTGTATAATGTAATTGTAGGGCGGATGTAAAATACAACCTATAATCATATTGGAAAGGAGGAATACTATTGAAGAAATTCTTTCAAAATAAATTACGATATCTATTTATGTATCGTATGACAAAACTTTCTACAGTTACATACCAATATCAAACTAAAGATTGGTATTTTGAGAAAGTCCCTGTTGAATTAATAAAGTTATGGTATTCAGAAAACGATATATCATTTATAACTTTATCTATTAAACATAGTTCAGAAATTGAATTTATGTTAACAAGTGAATTAATCTTTCAGATTTTTCACGAATATATCTTGATAACTCGTCTAAAAAGAATTTTTAGACAATTTTAGAAAATTGGAGGACCCAAAAATGTCAAAACCAACTTGGATTAAACCTTTGTCTGAGGTTTTAAAACAATCAACACAAATCAAATCATTCGTAAGCGATAAAACCGGCAATGAATATACAACAGATACAATCCCTGAACTTATTGTATATTCAGTATCTCCTGCGGAAGAAACTGAAGATGGTAAATACAAGTATAACATTACTGATGTAAAAAATGATTTACAGTATACCATCAAAACCAAAAACAGAGTGGATACTCACTTTGGTATAACTTTAAAATTTTACAATGTTCGTGGCGGTGCTCTTCAAAATGGGCTTGGTTGGTATGCTGCTGACTCAGTAGCTGTGGTTCAACGTAATGCGTAACCGTAGATATCGTAGAATCAAAGCTACTCCTAATTGTAAACCTCTAGGCTATCAACTCTGGCTGATAGCCTTTACGGTTACAATTAGTATGACTGGTTTGCTACTCTACATAAGCTATTCAATAGAACTATTAAAACCATATCTGAGTAAGTTGTTGCTATTCTTTGCTATTATAGACTTCTTTAGCTTCTTATGTTTAGTGTACACTTGGTCATTACGTGAAGAGGTATCAACTATTTCGATACCAGTCATGTCTAATGAAGCCAATAGGTTATCCCAAAAATTGAAGCGATTATTCAATGACAAACAAATAACAGATGTTCTAAAACTTTCAAACTCAACTCGCTATGGCGATGAAATGCCAGAACTACATGTGTGGATTAACGATGATTTGAATGAGGGATACATTGCTATTGAAAATATTGCAAACTGGGAACGTGCTGACCGTGAAAAATTTGAGCAACGGGTGTCAGGGATATTAGCAGGTAAATATCAAAGGTTTACGGTCGTTAATTCTGAATTAACCGCTGGAGATAGTTATATTATCTTCCATTTAGAAGATACATTAACTTCTCAAAGATTTCATGTCAAAGATAAATCCGATTTATTGAAAGAGTTTATCAATGATAATAAACATGCTATTCGTTTATCTAATGACCTTGTTTGGTATTCCGATATTGTACCACATTTGAGCATCATTGCTCGCACTCGTGCAGGAAAATCCGTTCTTGCTGGTCGTTATATGGCTCGTTTAATGTTGTTACAAAGTTGGGTTGTCGAATATAATTCTGCTAAGTATGATAGATATGTAAAAGAATTTAACGGTCAATCAAACCCTATTAAAATAGTCGAACGTGCTGAATATTGGTGTACCGTGATGGATGAACGACTAGCCAAAATAAATGATGCTGATAAAGAGAAGTACCTTGAAATGGAAGACATGCCGAATATCGGGCTGTTCTTTGATGAGCTAGGGAATCTAAACGCTTCTCTTGAATCTCTTGATAAGGTTGACAAAAGCTTAAAAATCACCTCTCGCTGGACTACTGCAATTAACCGTTTATCTGCGACTGGTGGTTCTGCTGGTATTCATATCATTGCTATAAGCCAGTTTGCAACAAAAGAAGGATTTTTACCCTCCCTGGCTCGTGTCAACTGTTCCGATGCCGTCATTATGCTTGGAGGTGCAGCCGATTCTGCTGATGAACGTAAATATTTGATGTCTGGTTTTGCAGATATGCCTAAAAGAAATTACGGAAAAGGGCAGGGACTGGCTCGGGTTTTAGGTTCTGGTAAAAAGTGGGAAGTGCCACACTTCTATGAAACGCCGTGGTTTGAAGAATAGACGAAATATAATCCATTTGTGTTCCAACTAGAGGAATCTGTTGGATCAACAAATGGATTCATGACGAAGCCGACGAGTCATAAGGTCGGTCATCTTTGAAAAAGATGAAACACTTTTAAATCTAACTATTTTTACGCCTGCACGGCACTGGGCTTGTCAAGTGCCGTGCATATTAAAAAAACCTAGGAATATCAAGGATTTGTGCGATTTATAAAAAATAAATCTCTTGATTTATCTAGGGAATAGTTAGAAGAATAATTAACACAAGGAGTTCTTAATAATGCACAAAAATAAAAAAGACGCAAATCTAACTGCTATCATGTTGGTCCAACAACTAGAAGATGAACACTGGAAAACTTGGCAAGATAAAACAGCTTTAAAGCAGGCTAGAGATGAAAGTAATATCCGCCCACTGCTTGAGACAGTCACTGATAAATTAAATAGGGCTGATATTACTGTTAAAGAAGCTTACGGAATCAAACATAATAAAGACGAGGTAAACGTTTGGAATCAAGAATCGATGAAAAATGTAATCGAAAAGAAAGCCGAACATATCCATTTTCTCTTTAAGTTTGAAAAAGGAGCATCACTAAACAGAATAGCTCTAGCTATCGGGGTTGAACCCCAATATCTTGAAAAACTAAAATCTGGTCGCTATGGCTATGATAATTGCCTTGCCTATCTAGTTCATGCCAAAGACGAAACCAAGCATCAATATCAGCCAGAGGATGTTACAACAGTCTTAGGAGAGGATTACAAAAGCATTTATCACCGTAGTATGGCAACGTGGGTCAAAGGACGAGCCACTAAGAAAGCTAAAGAAACCAATCTCAGCGTTGACTGGTTGGTTGAAAAAATACTAGCTGGAGACATCACGAAAGAAAATATTATGCTGACAAATGAATATTATGCAGTCTATGGTAGACATAAGCAAAAAGTAAATGAAGCCATCGAAACCGCTGGAGAGCAAAAAAGCTATCAGACTGTAGCCGAGCTAAAAGAGGGCAAATTTAAAAAGACAATCCTTTTCATTTCTGCCCCAAGCAGTGCTGGAAAAACTAGATTTGCAAAAGAGTTGATAGATATAATTCAGAAGGTGGCTTTGAAATTTAATCAGCGCTGGGATTATAGTTTAACTGCTTCTACCAATGCCTTCGATGACTACAACGGGCAAGAAATTCTATTCCTAGACGATATGCGAGGTAGTAGCATGACTGCATCAGACTGGTTAAAACTCCTCGACCCGTATATGATAAGTCCCATATCTGCTCGTTATCACAACAAGATAGGCTCCGCTAAAGTTATCATCATTACGAGTACAAAAAAACCTATTCCTTTTTTTGAAATCGCTAAAGAAAATGATAACGAGGATTCTGGACAATTCGTTCGTAGAATAGATTATCTTATAACAATAGATAAGTCTTATAACCTATCACAACCCCAACATACGACACCCCAGATTAATGACTTTATAGATACGTGGCAAAATAGAAAATTCCATTCTTTTAAATTTGCCAGTTCTAAATCATACACCAAAAATAAAACGATAGATATTTTGGTTAAGACAGTCATCAAAAATATGCAATGGAATAAACATAAAAAGGTTATCAATACCAGCGACCAAACCAACATTGATAACCCCAACAATAAACAAAAATAGCACAACTATCTCTGTTGTTGCTATTATCTCATACTAACATTAAAAACTCAAGCGAGGTAACAACATGCAAGTTATTCTACCTGACGAACAGGTTCATCAAATCCAACTACTAATCGCTGACTTAATCCAGCAAGAAATCGAAAATCGATTGAACAATAGCAATTTTATCAGTCCATTTTTGAATAAACAACAAACCTGTAACTATCTTGGAATCTCTAATAACACACTTGATTCTTGGATAAAAAAAGGGTTGCCAGTTATCCGTATTGGAAAAACAGTTCGATTCGATAAAACTGGAATCAATCGCTGGTTACAAAATCAGTAGCATTTCTACCGTGGTTTGTTATAATGAAATCACGGTATTTTTCTAGCTCAATTAAAAAGGAGAATACTATGTCAATTACAAAAACTAAAAATGGAACTTATCGCTTACGAATCTACATTCCTGAGGAAGTTAAATCTTCACTAGGTGTTGATAAGAAAGTGATTGAAAAACGGTTCAAGACAAGGAGTGAAGCAAAAAAATACGAACTAGAACTTCAAAACAAGATTGATAAACTTCTTAGTGGAGGTTCTGCTTCATTGGAAAATAGCGGTTCTATTCTCTTTTCAGAATTCTATCAGAACGTTTGGTGGGAATCCTACAAAGCAGGTCAAACTACTTCTACTGCTAAACCACCTTCTCAAGCAACTATAGTTGGTACAGAAATTGCTTTTAGAAAACACATTTTGCCTTTACTTGGTAATTATTCGATAGAATTTCTTAACCAAAATAAACAAGTTGTTTTAAATCTCTTAACTCAAAAAGCCGAGGAATATGCAAATTTCAAAGTTATCAGGAGCTACGTTAATTCTATCTTTGACTGGGCTGAAGAATTGGAATATATCGAAACGAACCGACTATCAAAAACAATCAGTCGCATCAAAGCCACTAAGAAAATCAAGCTACAGGAATCTAAAAATGATGAAGATTTATATCTTTCTCAGGCGGAACTTCAAGCATGGTTCAAAGCTTTTGAAGAAGACTTAGAAAACGATAAACTATCGTTCAAAGATTATGTATTATTCTATACCACCTTTTTCTTAGGTGATAGAAAATCCGAAAGTTACGCTTTACAATGGAAACACATCAACATTAAGAAACAGGAAATCCAATTAGTCCAAGCTTTAGATAAATACAAACATCCAAAATCTACAAAGGGGAACAAAAAAACAACCTTTCAAATCCCTGTTGAACTTGTTGACTTGCTCCAATCTTGGAAAAAACAACAGAAAACTGAGTTGGCAAAATTTGGTATTATCCAATCTGACGAACAATATGTCTTTACTTATATCGACACGAAAGGCAATGTGAATAGCCCCTTACACTCTGATTATCTCAATAACAAAATGAAGTCAGTTAAACGCCGTCACAAGGAATTGACACACGCTACACCGCACAAATTACGCCATACAGGAGCCACACTTGCTAAACAGGCTGGAACCTCTATGGAAGCTATTTCTGAAGCACTCACTCATAGTGATACGATTACAACTAAGACTTATGTCAACACTTCAAATGTAATCCCAATGGCTGTTGGAGAAATTGCCTTTCGCAATCTTAAAAAATAATGGTGTGAATTTGGTGTGAAAAGTGGTGTGAATTTTGCTAAAAATCATCAAAAAAACACCCCATGGTGTGAACCATGAAGTGCTTTGAAACGTTGATATAATCGTATTGATTAACGTTTTGAGAATTGTGATGCTTTACGAGCTTTCTTAAGACCTGGTTTCTTACGTTCAACTTTACGTGAGTCACGTGTAAGAAGTCCTGCGCGTTTCAATGAATCGCGGAAGTCTGGGTCTACTTGAAGAAGGGCACGAGCGATACCGTGACGGATAGCTCCTGATTGACCAGCGTATCCACCACCTACAACGTTAACGAAAACGTCGTATGAACCTACAGTTGAAGTAACTGCGAATGGTTGGTTGATAACAAGACGAAGGTCAGCGTGTGGGATGTACTCTTCAACATCTTTTTTGTTAACAGTGATTTTACCAGTTCCTGGAACAAGGCGAACGCGTGCAACAGCGTTTTTACGACGTCCAGTACCTGCATATTGTGCTTGTGACATACTTTATTGTTCCTTTCCTTAGATAAGTCCTGAAATGTCAAGAACTTCTGGTTGTTGTGCAGCGTGAGTGTGCTCAGCTCCAACAAATACTTTCAACTTCATACCTTGAGCGCGTCCAAGAGTATTGTGTGGAAGCATACCTTTAACTGATTTCTCGATCAAACGTACTGCATTTTTAGAACGAAGTTCACCTGCAGAGATTTGTTTCAATCCACCTGGGTGATTTGAGTGAGTGTAGTAGATTTTATCAGTTGCTTTTTTACCAGTCAATTTAACTTTTTCAGCATTGATAACAATCACAAAGTCACCTGTATCAGTGTGTGGTGTAAATGTTGGTTTGTTTTTTCCGCGAAGTACGCTAGCAACTACTGCAGAAAGACGTCCAAGTGGTACATCAGTTGCGTCAACTACATACCATTTACGTTCAACTTGGCCTGGTTTAGCCATAAATGTTGTTTTGTTCATGATTTCTCCTATATATAGTTCGATTTTTGTTTACGGTGATGGGTGTTCCTTCCCATCGAAAAGTATTTGGAAGGTTCCGGGGCCTTTCAAATGGGGTAAACAATACCGCCTACTATAATACCAAATTTCACCCCTAAAAGTCAATAGATATGAAAAATATTTTTCTGAATTCCACTCTTTTTATCTCTAAAAAACCTCGCTTTCGCGAGGCTCTTCTATTTATAAGCTAAGGCACGTTTAAAGGTTTTCCAGATTCCTAAATCATCCGTTTGAAGGACTAGGCTAGCATACATGCGCCCGATAAATCCTGTTGCTACCACCGCAAAAATCACTGTAATAGCAAGTGAAATCCATGCTTCTGCTCCCCCTGCATAGCCATTAATGGTTCTAAATGGCATAAAGAAGGTCGAAATAAAGGGAATATAAGAACCAATTTTCAAGATGAGATTATCACCAGCTGCACCTAGAGCTGTCACTCCAAAAAAACCACCCATAATCAAAATCATCAAAGGCGACAAGGCTTTTCCTGAATCCTCAGGACGAGAAACCATAGAACCTAGAAAGGCTGCCAAGACGACATACATAAAGAGACTGACCAAAATAAAGAGCAAGGTATTCAGAGAGAATGCATCTCCCAAGTGATTCAAAATACCAGACTGAGCCAAGAAAGGCAAATCTTTAAAGAGCAGAATAGCAACCAGACCACCTACAACATAAATCCCGATATGCGTTAAAATCACCAGAAACAGAGCCATCATCCGCGCATAGAAATAGTGACTAGCCCTTATGCTAGAAAAGACAACTTCCATAATTTTGGTGCCTTTTTCACTGGCAACTTCCTGAGCTGTTACACCCGCATAGGTAATCAGAATCATATAAAGAAAGAATCCTAAGGCTCCTGCCGCCATTGTTTGAATAAACTTTTTATTTTCCTTGGCTTCATCAATCTTTTCTGTGAATTGAATTGTCTGCGCTAAGCGTTTTTCCTGCTCTTGAGACAAGGAGGCAGTTGAACGATTAAGCTGATTTTGCAGTTCATTGAGTGTACCTGTAACTGCAAATTTAATTCCATTTTCAAGCGACGTTTCGCCATGATAAACTGCCTTCAAAACACTATCCTCTTGGTCAATAGTCAGATAGCCTTTTAATTTTTCTTCTTTAATCGCTTCTTTGGCGCTTTCTTCGTCTTTATAGTCAAAGTTAACACCATTTACATTCTTCAGTCCTTCTGCTACAGATGGCACTGTTGTCACTACTGCCACTCTATCATTTTTAGCCATTGAAGAACCTTGGAGATAAGCAATTCCTCCAGAGATTCCTAAAAAGAGGAACGGTGAAATCACCATAAAGAAGAAACTCCACGATTTGACATGTCGAAGATAGGTTTCCTTGATTACAACCCACATATTTCTCATACTTCCACCCCTGATTCTAGTTTAAAGATTTCATCGATTGTTGGCGCTTGTTGGTCAAAGGTTGCGATATATTGCCCCTGAGTCAAGATTGGGAAGAGTTCTCTACCAGCACTCTCATCATCTAGGATTAATTTCCAACTGCCTTGTTTAGTCAAGCTCACCTGTTTAACATGAGGAAGGTTTTCCAATTCTTCCTTGCTTCGTTCACTTGAAACAAAGAGACGCGTTTTCCCGTATTGATTGCGGACATCCTGAACTGGTCCATGCAAGACCACACGACCATCTCGAATCATCAAAATATCGTCACAAAGTTCCTCGACGTTGGTCATGACATGGTCAGAGAAGATAATGGTTGCTCCGCGCTCTTTTTCCTGAAAAATGACTTGCTTGAGTAATTCTGTATTGACTGGGTCCAATCCACTGAAAGGCTCATCCAAGATAATCAAATCTGGCTCATGAATCAGAGTAATAATAAGCTGAATCTTCTGCTGATTTCCTTTTGACAGACTCTTAATTTTATCTGTCAGCTTTCCTTTCACTTCCAACCTCTTCATCCATTGAGGGAGTTTTTCCTTGACCTCCTTGGCATCCATACCTTTTAGAGTCGCCAAGTAGCGAACTTGTTCAAGGACTGTCAATTTAGGCATCAGACTGCGTTCTTCAGGCAGATAGCCAATCCGAGCGTAGGTCTCCTGACGAATATCCTGCCCATCTAGACTGATTTCTCCTTGGTATTCTAAAAACTTCAAAATACTGTGGAAAATCGTTGTTTTCCCAGCACCGTTTTTCCCGACTAGTCCCAAAATACGACCTGGTCGCGCTTGAAAGTCAATACCAAACAAAACTTGCTTGGGTCCAAAACTTTTCTCTAGACTTCTTACTTCTAGCATCTTTCACCTCCGAAATGTCTTGCACTCATTATACTCCTTTTTGATAGCCTTTACAATGATTTCTGTCCATTTTTAGAAGACTATTGCTATGTAAAATATGGCCTGGAGCGTTTTTAGTGATAAATCCATTATACAGTAGCAAACTCAATTTATCACCTCCGCTCCTCAACTGTCTGTTTTTGAGCCTGAATTGTTATTTGACAAGAAAAAATCCACCCCGAAGGATGGATTGATGCTTTAACGCACTTCTGCATTGACTTTTTCTTCGAGAGAAACTTGGATTTTTTCCATGTAGCGTGCGACTTCTTCGTCCGTTAAGCTGTCTTCTGGATTTTGGAAGGTCAAGCTATAAGCCATTGACTTCATACCAAGTCCCAATTTTTCGCCTGAGAAGACGTCAAAGAGTTTGATATCTGTCAAACGTTTTACACCTGCAGCTTGGATAGCATCCACAACTTCTTGGTGAGTCACTTCTGCCTTGAGGAGAAGGGCAACGTCACGGCTGACTGCTGGGAATTTCGTGATTTCCACAAATGGAGCTGCTGGTTGAAGGGCAGCTTCGATAGCTGAAAGATTAAGCTCCGCTACATACGTTTCTGGAATATCGTAAGCCTTAGCAGTGACTGGGTGCACTTGGCCAAGGAAACCAAGAAGTTGGTCACCAAGTGAAATCACAGCTGTACGACCTGGGTGGAGGCTTGCAATCTCAGCCGTAGCTGTATAGGCCACTTCAAGTCCCAAGCGAGTAAAGAGGGCTTCTAGGATTCCCTTAGCATAGAAGAAATCAACTGGAACTACTGCCGTTTGGAAATCTTTTTCAGCAACCAAACCTGTCAAGGCAAAGGCAAAGCTGTTGATTTCATTTGGAAGTTCTTCTTTTGGATTGCCTGTTTGTTCAAAGACTTTTCCAATCTCGTAAAGTGCCAAGTTTTTGTTCTTACGAGCTACGTTGTAGGCCACCGTATCCAAAATACCTGAAATCATATTTTGACGGAGGACAGAACGATCCACTGTCATTGGCCACATGAGCTCTGTAAGGTTACTTGGTTGAGCTGTGAACTCAACTGCTTTTTCAGGAGTTGTTAGAGCGTAGGTAATGATTTCTGTCAAACCTGCTCCTTCAGCAATCGTACGAACTTGACGGCGAAGTTTTTGTGTCGCAGTCAATTCACCAGCTGTACCATCGTCTTTTGGAAGACTGGTTGGCAAGCAATCATATCCATAGATACGAGCGATTTCTTCAAAGAGGTCTGCTTCAATGGTGATATCCCAACGACGACGTGGTATGCTGACTGTAAAGCTATCTGCATTTCCAAAAAGGCCAAAGCCAAGACGACGGAAGACATCTTCGACATCAGCGTATGAAAGATCTGTTCCAAGGACACGGTTGACGTCTGCAAGGGTAGAAGAAACTTCCACATCAGAAGTATCAAGCTCACCTGCTGAAACGATGCCCTTACGAACCGTCGCACCAGCAAGTTCTGCAATCATGCTAGCCGCCACATCAAGGGCTTCATTGACTGTTGCCACATTGATGCCTTTTTCAAAGCGAGAAGATGACTCAGAACGAAGATTCAAGCGACCGCTAGTTTTACGGATAGATTTGCCATTGAAGACAGCAGCTTCAAGGACAACGCGACTAGATTTTTCAGAGATTTCTGTTGCTTGACCACCCATAACACCTGCAAGAGCTACTGGCTTGTCTGCGACAGTGATGACTAAGTCATTCACGTCCAAATCACGTTCTTCACCATCCAAGGTTACCAATTTTTCACCAGCACGCGCTTCACGCACACGGATGTCACTCCCTTCAAAGGTATCCAAGTCAAAGGCGTGCATTGGTTGACCAAAGTAGAGCAGGATGTAGTTGGTCACATCCACTACGTTATTGATTGGACGGATACCTTCGTTCATGAGGAGGTTTTGCAACCATTGCGGACTTGGTGCGATAGTCACATTGTCCAAGATACGAGCCGCATAGTAAGGTGCCTTGTCTGTTTCAATACCTACAGAAAGGGCATCTGCTGCACTTTCATTTGTCTCTGTTAGAGTAAATTCTTTAAAGTTGACTGCCTTGTCATAGATGGCTGCCACTTCATGAGCCACTCCACGCATAGAAAGGGCGTCCGCACGGTTTGGTGTGATGGAAAGTTCGATGATTTCATCATCCAAATCTAGGTATGAGAAGACTTCCTCACCTGGAACGGCATTTTCTGGCAAGATTTGGATGCCATCTGCAAATTCCTTAGGCACAACTGAGTCAGAAATTCCCAATTCACCAAGTGAACAGATCATCCCAAGTGACTCCAAGCCACGGATTTTTCCTTTTTTGATTTTGTAGTTGTCAGCGATGCGAGCTCCTGGAAGTGCCACCATAACCTTGATACCAGCACGCACATTTGGGGCACCACAAACGATTTGACGGGCTTCTTCTTCGCCAACGTTAACCTGACAAACATGGAGGTGAGTTTCTGGCACATCTTCGCAATACAAGACCTCACCGACGACAATTTTTGAGAGACCAGCAGCAGGTGATTCGACACCTTCTACCTCGATCCCTGTAGTTGACATTTTTTCAGCCAACTCTTGTGATGGCACATCAATGTCCACCAATTCTTTTAACCATTTATAAGATACAAGCATAATTCTGATTGTAAGATCCCACCAAGTAAGACCTTTTCAATTCCTTTCTTTTTCTTCGAGTCAGTCCTTACTATTCTCATCGAGAGAAAATGACTAGGACTGTATAGGACTGTGTTTCAAGTTTCAATCTTATTTAAACTGTTCTGAGAAACGGACATCTCCTTGATAGAATCCACGAATATCGTTGATTCCGTAACGGAGCATGGCTACACGCTCTTGACCAAGACCAAAGGCAAAGCCAGAGTAAACAGTCGCATCGATACCACTCATTTCAAGGACACGTGGGTGAACCATACCGGCACCCATAATCTCGATCCAACCTGTTTTCTTACATACGTTACAGCCTTCTCCACCACACTTGAAGCAAGAAACATCCACCTCAACAGATGGCTCTGTGAATGGGAAATAAGATGGACGCAAACGGATCTGACGCTCTTCACCAAACATTTTTTGGACAATCAACTGAAGCGTTCCTTGAAGGTCTGCCATAGAGATGTTCTTTCCAACAACCAAACCTTCGATTTGGTGGAATTGGTGACTGTGGGTCGCATCGTCTGTGTCACGACGGAACACGCGCCCTGGTGAAATCATTTTCAAAGGACCTTTAGAAAAATCATGAGCATCCATAGCACGCGCCTGAACAGGAGACGTGTGAGTACGGAGTAAGATTTCTTCTGTGATATAGAAAGTGTCCTGCATATCGCGAGCTGGGTGGTCTTTTGGAAGATTCATACGCTCAAAGTTATAGTAGTCTTGCTCCACTTCAAAACCATCCACGACTTGGTAACCCATACCGATGAAAATATCTTCGATTTCTTCACTGGTTTGTGTGAGGACATGACGGTGACCAGTCGCAACTGGACGACCTGGAAGCGTCACATCGATACTCTCGCTAGCTAGTTGAGCTGCGACTTTCTTTTCTTCCAAGAGCTTAGCAGTTTCTTCAAAGGCTGCTGTCAAGACATCACGCGCTTCATTGACGTGTTTCCCGATAATCGGACGCATCTCAGCAGAAACATCTTTCATCCCTTTGAGGATTTCAGTAAGCGAACCCTTTTTACCAAGGACAGAGACACGCAAGTCTTGCATCTCTTTTTCATTTTCAGCAGTAATCTGCTTCAAGCTAGCCAGCGTTTCTTCACGAAGCGCTTTTAATTGTTCTTCAATAGTTGACATAATTCCTCCATCAGTCTCTCGTAGATAAAAAGAAAACCACATGCCAAAAACTCCACTCGGAGCGTTGACACGCGGTACCATCCGTTTTCATCTGACAAGTCAGACCTTCATTTCTAAATCCATGCGCAAGTGAATTCGCCCAGCTTTCATATAGAGAGCTTGCAGTCACGGCTCTCCTCCCTGATATACTTCCCTTGAGTTACTAGTCTTGCGGATTCCTATTCAATTACTACTTAGTTTATCAGATTTTTAGTTAAAAAACAAGTTAGATTAGATTAATTTCAGTATAAAACTCGTTCCTTTTTCTGTTGCTCCATCTTCCACAAATCCAAGCGACTTGAAACACCTCCTAGAAGCATGATTGTAGGTGTAGATTTCCTTGACTCTCAATTCTTTCCATCCTTTTACTCGAGCCAATTCAATCAAAGTACTTAGAATCTTTTTCCCAAGCCCTCGATGTTGGTAAGCGGGATTCCCAATCACAATGGGGAGATTATCCTGAGATAGAGTAACATCACCAATTGGAAACCATTCTCCCTTCTCCTTGACTTCAATCCAAAAAAGCTCACCATGCTGATCCAAATAGGAATACATAGCTTCCAAGGCCGCTGGACTGTAAGGTCTCTTCACACCATCTACGAGGTAAACCAAGTTCACATCCTGATACCAAGCAAAAGCTTCCTCACAATGATTGACCTGATAATAAGGAACAAGACGCAGTGCATTATCTATTTGTAGGGTCTGTTTCATCTGCTTTCCTTTTCAATAAGAGAGTTGCTGCTTGATTAAAACCATCACACCAGTTATACCATTTTGCTTCATACTCATCTTGAGGTAAGATATGATTTTTTAAATCCAGAACAGAATAAATCTTTCTTTCCTCACAAGCTTGCGCATAGAGATGATATAGTTCATCACCGCCGTCTCTATCAAACTCAGCAGAAATCGTCTCCCGACCTGCCAATAAAGCCTGATAAGCCCTGTGATGTCCATCTGTAATTAACAAGTAATCTCCAAAGGCAAGAATACTGAACGGGTCAACATTGATCATTTCTGCCGACTGATAAAGTGTCTGGATGCCTGCTAGTTTCTTTTCTGATAAGTATAGTTGAGTTGGATGAAGATCTTTTATGTTGACTTTCATTTCTTTCTCCTCAAGCGAATTCAATACTCACTTCTGCTTGCCTTTAAATTGCCATTGGAAGCGGAGCTGATCATAGAAGGGAAACTCGATAAACAGGACTCCCAAGCCCACATAGAGACTGGCAAGAACGTCTGATGGATAATGAACTCCCAGATAGACCCTTGATACCAGCACACTGACTAGATAGAGAGCAAGGACGATTTGCACGATTTTTCTCCAAACTGGATTTTTAATCCGTTGACTGAGAATGATAATCAGAGCACCTACCATCAGCGTCACTGCTAGAGAATGCCCACTTGGAAAGGAAAATCCCTTCTCCTCTACCAAGTGTAAAATAGCTGGTCGTGGGCGCTGGTAGATGTTTTTAAAGGTCACGATTAAAAGACCTGCCAAAGCCAAATTTCCCAGCATAAGTAGGCTTTCAATCTTCCACCGCTTACGATAAAAGACAAAAGCTGTAATGACAACCCAAGTGATAATCACTGGGATATCAATCAAGCGTGTGATGGCCCTGAAAAGAATTGTCAAGTAATCTGGCAAGTCTCCTCGAACGGCAGTCTGTATCGGTTGGTCAAAACCGGCCAGCGTTTCAGGGTAAAATTTGACCATGTAGCCAAGAATAACGAAAAGTAAAAGGGCAAAACTGCCCTTCATTAAAAATATTTGTTTATCTCTCATAATGTTTTAAGGTTGGTTTCAAGAGAACATACAACAACCAGAATGAAACGGAAAAGATTATACCCTCAATCAAGTTAAAAGGCAATACCATGGTCATTAGGTAGTTGGAAAGTCCCAAAATTTTTCCAATATCAAAGTTAGCAAACTTAGCGTACAAAGGAACAGCGTAAACATAGTTGAGAACCAACATAGCCACGGTTAAACCAATAGTTCCAGCTAGAGAGCCTAGTAGGAAACGAAGGGTTGTCCGTTCCTTTTTCCAAATCAAAGCAAATACGATGACAAAAACTCCCAAAGCTACGATATTCATTGGCAAACCAATGTAAGTATTCACTCCCTGGCTGTTAAGAAGCAATTTCAAGACTGAGCGAAGCAAGAGAATTCCTAGAGCAGCAGGCAAATCCATGACCACCAAGCCCACAAGGACTGGCAAGATACTAAATTCGATCTTGAGGAAGGATGCCGCTGGTAAAAGCGGAAAGTCAAAGTACATCAGCACAAATGAGATGGCTGATAAAATCGCAATAGTCGAAAGTCGACGTGTGTTTGTCATAACAGGTTCCTCCAATTTTCTATAAAATCAGAAGAAGTTAGAAAGGATCCCTCTATCTATTCTCACTTTTTATATCCCAAAAGTTCCCTCTCACTCTATTAAAGAAAATAAAAGCAAGCGGTTACAGTTTAGCTATAAATCGATCAGAACAGACAAAGCTATTCTTTCGTCTTCTCCCATCCAGACTATACTGTCGGTTGTGGAATCTCACCACATCAGCTTGCGCTCGCGGACTTATTTGGCTAAGATATTTTAGATTTATCTAGGCGTCGCAGTCGAAGATAATACTTATACTCTTCGAAAATCAAATTCAAACCACGTCAGCGTCGCCTTACCGTACTCAAGTACAGCTTGCGGCTAGCTTCCTAGTTTGCTCTTTGATTTTCATTGAGTATTAAAGTATATCGAGACAAGACAACGACGAGAAAACTAAAATAGATAGTCAAATTTACCGCCGGTCGGGAATTTCACCCTGCCCTGAAGACTCTTTTATCATAACAAAAAACGCTTGCAAGCGCAAGCATTTTGTTCATTTTCATTTTTTATTTCAATTTATCCACTTCATAGGTATGAACAAGCTCAAGACCTGCAAAATTCTGCTGGCGAAGAGCCTCGTAGACAATCATGCAGACGGTATTAGACACATTAAGACTGCGGACGTGTTCATCATTCATAGGAATACGGAGAGCCTTCTCAGGATGTTCTCGCATAAAGTCCTCTGGCAAGCCCTTGTCTTCACGTCCAAAGAGAAAATAATGGTCCTCGTCAGTCGATAAATCCACCTCAGAATACACCTTCTCAGCAAATTTTGAAATCAGATAGAGTTTTCCCTTCATCTGAGACATGAAATCTTCTAAACTGTCGTAAAAATAAATCTCTAGCTTATCCCAATAATCCAATCCAGCCCGCTTCATCTTGCGGTCATCGATAGGAAAGCCCATAGGCTTGATGATGTGGAGGGGAGAATTGGTCGCAGCGCAAGTACGCGCGATATTGCCTGTATTTTGTGGAATTTGAGGTTCAAATAATACAATGTGATTTGTCATGACTTGCTTCCTTTCACCATTGCAAAAAAATAGCCACACTGCCCGGAGTCAAGCTCAGCAAACAGCGTGGTTAAGGCATCGTTAACTTACCTCACAACAGGTTTGAAGTAAATCAGCGAAACTACTTTCTTAGTATAACACTTTCAGAATCATTGTCAATAGAAACGACTTGATTTTTTCAATTTTTTCAAGCTATTTCCAAGGGTTTCTAGGAGAAAGTTCTTAAATATCCGCAAAAATTGCTTACTCTTTTATACCTATCTGTGGACTGGGAATGATGATATTATGACCTCGTTATCTCAAATACTGCTGTATGAACCCACTCATTATGAATTTGTAAGTCATTTTCTATAACCCTACTAAAGGTAAAGCCATTTTTTAAAAGCACTCTCTGGGAGGCCAGATTGTCCGTTGCCGTCCCTGCGATAATCCTATGTAAACCATAAGTAGTAAAGGCCTTTTCTAAAACGAGTTTAACCGCTTCGCTTGCATATCCTAAATTAATAACATTTTCTCCAATCCTATATCCAAGTTCTGCTGTTTTTCTATCCTTCCCTAAAACACTTAAATTGATTCTTCCAACCATAACGCCTTGTGCATCTCTAATAATATGCATGTAGACATCATGATTCTCTTGTTCCTTTAACAATTCCCTTGTAATTTCTTTAAAACCTTCTAAATCAAAATAGTTAGCTGGTCTAGGAGGTAAATTCCGCTCAAAATACTCTCGATTCTCTTTTTCAAAAAAATAGACGTCTAAACTATTTTCTTCAGACAACAGCTCTAAACTTATCATTGTAAATCATCTCCCGTCATTATATACATTCAACATTTTCCCATGTTTACACAAAATGAAATTAACACGATTTAAATTAAATACTTTTACTATTTTATATCGTCTCTACACTATGACACTGAACTTAGTTGAAAATGATTATATTTAAATAACTTTGATTTTGTAGTGTAAATTCTACTATAAAATATACAAGCTAATTCATGTTTTGTCAAAAAGTTTCAAGTATACAATTATTAACTTTATTTCTCTAATGAAAACTTTGACAATACTATTTCCAAGGGTTGTAAAATCGTCCCTGATTCTGCAAGATAAGTAGTAAACTAGCTACTAAAAACACAGCTGCCAAGAGCAAGGTAATATAATCTCCTTTTTTCAATGCCTGGTAACTATACCAAGTCCGCTTTTTCTCTTTCCCAAAGCGACGAAGTTCCATAGCAGTCGCGATGGTATCAATGCGTTCTAGTGAGCTAAAAATCAAGGGAGTAATAATGCGCAGATTGCCTTTGATTCGTTGCATAAGAGAAGCTTTCTTGGATAATTCCATCCCACGCGCTTCCTGAGACATCTTGATGGTAAAGAATTCTTCCTGCAAATCTGGAATATAGCGCAAGGTCAGGCTAACTGAATAGGCAATCTTGTAAGGCACACCAATTTGATTTAAACTGGATGCGAACTGACTAGGATGAGTTGTCATCAAAAAGATAATAGCCAGAGGAATGGTGCAAAGGTACTTAATGGCCAGATTTAGCAGATAAAAAAGCTCCTGACTGGTCAGAGTGTAGGCACCGATTCCCTGCCAAATCACACTTCTCTCTCCGTAAAGTCCAACCCCATACTCAGGAGAAAAGAGATAGACCATCAAGACGTTTAAAACGGCAAACACCGTCGCAAAAACGGCTACAAAGGAAACATCTTTAAAACGGATTTCTGACAAATAGAGGAGATAGACCGAAAAGATAGCAATCAGAACAAGCAGTCTGGTATCATAGCTAATCATGGCCGCCAAGGACACGAGAATGAAAAAGAGGAGTTTCCCAGCTCCTGACAAGCGATGAATCACAGTATCTCTATGCTGGTAACCGATTAATTTAGCTTGCATCCTTCTCTCCTTTCTTTGTAAAATGCCGTTAAAGCAAGTGGATCCACGTCTAGTTTCTTAGCCAAGTTGAAGATAGAGGTTTCTTTTAGGTTGGCTTTTACTAGCAACTCAGGATTGCTCAACAGACTAGCTGGATCCGTATCGGCAATCAATTCCCCATCCACCATGACTAGGGCTCGATCTGAATAATCCAGCATCAATTGCATATCATGGGTAATCATGACAATGGTATGCCCTTTTTGATGCAGTTCTTCGAGAAATTCCATAATCTCAGTATAATTTTTCTGGTCTTGACCAGCTGTCGGTTCATCTAGGAGGATAATTTCAGCTCCTAAAACCAAAATCGATGCAATAGTCACACGCTTTTTCTGCCCAAATGACAGAGCAGAAATTGGCCAATTACGGAATTCATAGAGACCACATATTTTCAAGGTTTCATAGACTCTCGTTTCAATTTCCTGCTCGTCCACACCTCGCAAACGAAGCCCTAGAGCCACCTCATCAAAAATCATATTGGTTGAAATCATTTGATTGGGATTTTGCAGCACATAGCCTACTCGTTCCGCCCGCTCTGCAACAGAATCTCCTTTGATATCCTGTCCTTCCCAAAGATAGCGGCCTTCCGTCTGAATAAAAGCACTTAGAGCCTTGGCTAGAGTTGATTTCCCAGCTCCATTTTTTCCGACAATGGCAATCTTTTCGCCCTTTTTAATATCCAAATGTAGGGATTTTAAAATCAGTCTATCATCATAAGAAAAAGACACATCCTCTAGTCTAAAGAGTGACTGCAAAGCTGGAGCTTCTTTTGCCAGTTCAGTCTGTAACTGAACCTGCCCTTTCAAGATAGACAAGTTATCCAGATTTGCTAATTGTTCTTCCTTGGCTAAATCCACACCCAAGTGACGCAGAGTAGTTAGATAAAGGGGTTCTCGAATTCCATTTTGAGTCAATAAGTCAGTAGCCAGTAGCTGGTCAGGGCTCCCATTAAAGAGAATACGACCATCGTTTATCAAGACAATCCGATCCACAGGTCGATGCAGAACATCCTCCAAACGGTGCTCAATAATAAGGGTCGTCGTCCCCTCCTCCTTATGAATCTGGTCAATCAATTCGATAATGTCCTGACCTGACTTGGGATCCAGATTGGCGAGTGGTTCATCAAACAAGAGAATGGGACTCTCATCAATCAAGACACCAGCCAGACTAACTCGTTGCTTTTGTCCACCAGACAAATCCTGAGGACGCTGAGACAGTAAAGAAAGAAGATCCAGCTTTTCAGCCCATTTATGAACACGATCTTTCATCTCTTCTAGAGCTGTCACATCATTTTCCAGAGCAAAAGCCAAATCCTCTGCCACAGACAGGCCGATAAACTGCCCATCTGTATCCTGCAAAACTGTGCTGACCAGATGAGATTTGTCATAGATGCTCATATCAAAGGCTGCTTGGCCCTTGATCAAAAATTCTCCAGACATATGACCCTTGTAAATATTGGGAATAATCCCATTCAAACATTGACCCAAGGTAGACTTACCTGACCCAGATGGTCCAACAATTAAGACTTTCTCTCCCTTATAAATGGTCAAACCCACCCCTTGCAAGGTCGGTTCTTGTTGTGTTTCATACTGGAAAGAGAAATCCTTCCACTCAATTATAGCTTCTTGCATCTTACTCTCTTCATTCGCTTCTTAGACTTCTATTTTATCATAAATAGAACACTTCTTGCAGACTCTTCTCTTAAAATCTTAGTGGTAAAAAGATTCCTATCCTAGCTTGCTTACCCGACTAGCCTATAAACAGCAAAAAAGACTGGTTGCCCAGCCTTTTCCCTTATATTAATCCTTTTTCAAACTTCCTGAACGAGTCTGCGTACGTGAATAAGCTATCAAAAGAAGAGTTCCTGCGATAGCAATAGTCACAGCGTTAGCAATACCTGCAACAATCCCTTGGGCAAATACTTTTTCTGCCGCTTCTTGATAAATCACAACATCTCCAAGTGGTGCCAAGACACCCCAAACAAGAGCATTTGCAACAATCTGAATGAGGTTAAAGAAGACAATATCCTTCAATTCAAAAACACCCTGTGTTACTCGAATGTATTTTCTAAAGAGTCCGACGGCTAGACCAAAGAGGCCACTAGCAATAATCCAAGTCCACCAAAGACCGTAGCCAGCAAGCGAGTCCTTCACTGCATGCCCAATTAAACCAACAAGTAATCCCACTAGAGGGCCAAAAATGATAGATAAGAGGCTCTGTACCGCATACTGAAGCTGGATGCTTGTATTTGGAACAGGGGTCGGAATGCTGATCATCCCGATGACAACAAAGAGCGCAGCTCCAACACCGATAGCAACAACTTGTTTAATTGATTGATTTTTCATCTATATTCTCCTATTTTATGATTCTATTTTCTTTATTTCAATGGTCCAAGACGAACCGACACCTACATTATAGGCCTTGGCAAAAGAACCTTGGTTGATAGCCAGACCTAAACGATAGAGAGAGTTGATGTAAAGGATGGGTTGCCCAATTCTCACATCTGCAAATGATTTGCCATAGACAACCTGATTTTGATAGACCAGCATATCTGCATGATAGATAGTCACTTCAAAACGGTCACCAAATTCTGGTTCCAGCTTGTAAAATTCTTCTCGTGTGATAGAGGTCCAAAGCGAACCAAAACGCACATCTAGAATATCAATGGCTCCCTTCACCAGATGATCTTCAATAATGGTCTCTACGACTGGAAGCTCTACAATATGGTCAACACTGAGCTCAGGCCCCACTTCCTCAAAACTAATGTGACCGCTGGCTAGTTTAGCACCAGTATAGGCATAAACATCACGACCGTGGAAGGTATAAGAATGCTCTGTATTGTGACGTCTATTGGCTACTTCAGAAATCTCACGAATAGCTACAATGCCAACGTGTTTCTTGATAAAAGAAAGCGTCCCATTGTCTGGTGTAACAATGTATTGATTTTTTGCAGTCTTAGCAACTACACTCTTACGTTTCGAGCCGACACCTGGATCGACTACCGATACAAATGTCGTTCCCTCAGGCCAGTAATCCACCGTCTGAAAGAGACGATAGCTCCCCTCAAAAATATTATAAGGCGTGATATCGTGCGTCAAATGATGAATTTTTATGGTTGGAGACTCTTCTAAAGCCACTCCAATCATAGCCGATACCGCACCATCAACCAGACCAAAGTCTGATTGTAATACCAGTAAATTATTATTCATTTTGTCTCCTTATATACCCTTTATCTTACCATATTTCAGAGAAAGGTGCTAATAGCTATTTCAATTGGTTGGGGTATAGTTTTACCTTATAACAAAATTCCATTAAAAGCTCTTGTTATTAGCTAGTAGGTGCATTTTTTCTTGAAAAAAGGTATGATAGTTACATCATGAAAAAGTAGGTTTTATTATGAAAATTATCCTTGTCGGAGGGGGAAAAGTTGGTTCTGCCCTCTGTCGCTCCTTGGTTGCAGAAAAGCATGATGTTTTGCTGATTGAGCAAGACGAAGCCGTTCTCAATCATATTGTTAATCGCTTTGATATCATGGGTATTCTTGGTAACGGGGCCGATTTTACCATCCTTGAGCAAGCCAGTGTCCAGGATTGTGATATCTTTATCGCCCTGACCGAGTACGATGAAGTAAACATGATTGCAGCTGTTCTAGCTAAGAAAATGGGGGCTAAAGAAACCATCGTTCGAGTGCGGAATCCTGAATATTCTAACTCTTATTTCAAAGAAAAGAATATTCTCGGTTTTTCTCTTATCGTTAATCCTGAGCTCTTAGCTGCCCGCGCTATTGCTAATATCATTGACTTCCCAAATGCTCTCTCTGTCGAACGTTTCTTTGGTGGAAGAGTCAGTTTAATGGAATTCACTGTTAAATCATCCAGCGGTCTTTGCCAAATGCCCATTTCTGATTTTCGGAAAAAATTTGGCAATGTTATTGTCTGTGCGATAGAGAGGGATCATCAAATTATCATTCCAAGCGGTGACATGACTGTACAGGATAAAGATAGAATCTTTGTCACTGGTAACCGTGTTGATATGATGCTCTTCCATAATTATTTCAAATCACGTGCTGTGAAGAGTCTTCTCATCGTCGGGGCTGGAAGAATTGCCTATTATCTACTAGGTATTCTCAAAGATAGTCGTATCGATACCAAAGTCATTGAAATCAATCCCGAAATCGCCAGCTTCTTTAGCGAGAAATTCCCAAACCTCTACATCGTTCAAGGAGATGGTACCGCAAAAGATATCCTGCTGGAAGAAAGTGCTCAAAACTATGATGCCGTTGCAACACTGACAGGGGTTGATGAGGAAAATCTGATTACCTCTATGTTCCTTGACAGCGTAGGTGTACAAAAAAATATCACTAAGGTCAATCGCACTAGTCTCCTCGAGATTATTCACGCACCTGATTTTTCAAGTATCATCACTCCTAAAAGCATTGCTGTAGATACGATTATGCACTTTATTCGTGGTCGGGTTAATGCCCAATATTCAGATCTTCAAGCCATGCACCATCTAGCAAATGGTCAAATCGAAACCCTGCAATTCCATATCAAGGAAGCCAATAAAATGACTGCCAAACCTCTTTCTCAACTGAAACTGAAAAAAGGGGTTCTTATTGCAGCAATCATTCGAAAAGGCAAAACGATTTTCCCTACTGGAGAGGAGATGCTGGAAGTCGGAGATAAGCTTCTAGTAACGACCTTGTTGCCGAATATCACTAAGATTTATGACTTAATCGCGAGGTAAGAGATGAATAAAAGTATGATTCGTTACCTCCTTTCAAAGTTGCTTTTGATTGAAGCTGTTCTTCTTTTGGTTCCTGTGGCTGTTGCTATCTATTACCGTGAATCGAGCCAAGTCTTTACAGCCCTCTTTTCGACCATAGGGATTCTCGTATTACTAGGCGGTTCAGGAATTTTACAAAAGCCAAAAAATCAACGGATTTATGCCAAGGAGGGAATCTTGATTGTGGCCCTCTGTTGGATCCTCTGGTCTTTCTTTGGCGGTCTCCCCTTTGTCTTTGCAGGGCAAATTCCCAGCCTTATCGATGCCTTTTTTGAGATTAGTTCTGGCTTTACAACTACTGGAGCAACTATTCTGAACGATGTTTCGGTCCTCAGCCGTTCCCTCCTATTTTGGAGAAGTTTTACCCACTTGATTGGAGGGATGGGGGTGCTCGTTTTCGCACTTGCTATTATGGACAATGCCAAAAACAGTCACCTAGAAGTGATGAAAGCTGAGGTTCCTGGTCCCGTCTTTGGTAAGGTTGTATCCAAACTCAAAAACACTGCCCAGATTCTCTATCTCCTTTATCTAGCTCTCTTCTCCCTCTTTGTCATCATCTATTATCTAGCTGGCATGCCCCTATTTGATAGTTTTGTCATTGCCATGGGAACAGCAGGTACCGGAGGATTTACCGTCTATAACGACGGGATTGCTCACTATGGTAGCTCACTGATTACCTATCTGGTTAGTATCGGAGTTTTGGTTTTTGGGGTAAACTTCAATCTCTACTACTACCTCATGCTCCGTCGCATTAAGGCCTTCTTTGGAGACGAAGAACTTCGGGCTTACTTGGTCATCGTACTGGTTTCTACAGGCTTGATTAGCCTCAATACTCTCTATCTCTACCCAGGACTTTCTAAGAGCTTTGAAATGGCCTTCTTCCAGGTTTCCAACATCATTACGACGACTGGTTTTGGTTACGGAGATATTACCAACTGGCCCCTCTTCTCCCAGTTTATCCTCCTCTTCCTCATGGGAATTGGTGGTTCTGCTGGATCAACCGCAGGTGGACTCAAGGTTATTCGAGGCCTCATCCTTTCAAAAATTGCCAAAAATCAGATTTTATCAATCCTATCCCCCCACCGTGTTTTGACTCTCCATGTTAATAAAACGGTGATTGACAAAGATACCCAGCATAAGATTCTCAAGTACTTTGTCATCTATTCTATGATTTTGCTAGCACTTATCTTTATTGTCAGCCTAGATAGCAATGATTTTCTAGTCGTTACCAGTGCTGTCTTCAGCTGTTTCAATAATATCGGACCTATTCTAGGAACCACATCTAGTTTCTCAATCTTTAGCCCTATCTCAAAAATTCTCCTCTCCTTTGCTATGATTGCAGGGCGTTTGGAGATTTACCCAATCCTCCTTCTCTTCATGAAGAGAACCTGGTCTAAGAGGTAAAATACAACCACACCTTGTAAACCTACAAAGTGTGGTATTTTTATTTCAGACTACTTCCTCAACTCAACCAACTCTTTTTAAACTAAGTGAGACACTTCAGAGAATGACTTATACTCTTCGAAAATCTCTTCAAACCACGTCAGCTCTATCTGCAACCTCAAAACAGTGTTTTGAGCAACCTGCGGCTAGTTTCCTAGTTTGCTCTTTGATTTTTATTGAGTATTAAAGAATTTAAGACCCCCAAAAAACCCTCAGTCATTTGACCGAGGGTTCCTTTTCATTATTCAAGAACTTGATTAGTTCAATGCATCCAAGGCATCATCCATTGAAAGAACTTCGTGGAAGACACGTTGTGTCAATTCAGTTTTTTGTTCTGGAGTGAGGTATTTAGTGTTTACACAGTATCCAGAGATACGTACGATAACGTCTTCACCTGACATGATCTTTTCGTAAACATCGTTCAAGTCCATAACGTTCAAGTTAACGTGTTGTCCACCGTTTTCGAAGTAACCATCAAGGATTGTTACCAAGTTATCAACTTGTTCGTCACGAGTCTTACCAAGAGCGCGAGGTGAAACTTGAGTTGTCAATGAGATACCATCAGCTGCATAACTGAAGTCAAGGCTAGAAAGTGAGTTCAAGTTTTGCAACCATCCACCTTTAGCTTTGTTAGATGGGTTAGCACCTGGTGAGAAGAATTCAAGTTTAGACAAGTTCACAGAACCATCTTCGTTGAGGTATACACCTTTGTGGACTGGTGAGTTACCAGTTTGTTTAGAGTAAGCAACGTTAGATGTGATTGTCAAAAGTGATACTGTAGCTTCTGCGTCTTTGTAAAGTTTGTGGCTACGTAGACGAGTTGTGTAAGCTTCGATCAACCATTCTGCCAATTCGTTTGAACGTGGGTCATCTTCACCCCAACGTGGGTATTCACCGATTGTTTCGTAATCGTAGATGTAGCCATTTTCGTCACGGATCGGTTTAACTGTAGCGTATTTGATAGCTGACAATGTATCAACAGTGTTAGCAAATCCACAGATACCGAATCCCATGTTCGCACGTTGTTTAGTTGGCAAGAAGGCCATTTGAACAGCTTCGTAGTTGTACTTATCAGTCATGTAGTGGATGATGTTCAAAGCATCTACGTAAGTATCAGTCAACCAGTCAAGAGATTTTTCAAAGTTAGCTTTAACTGATTCGAATTCAAGAACTTCGTCACGGATTGGTTCGATGTCAAATACTTTGTAGTCTTTGTGAACATCATCGTAACCACCGTTCAAACCAGTAAGAAGGGCTTTCAATACGTTTACACGCGCACCGAAGTACTGGATGTTGTGGCGTTGTTCTTCATTTTCTGGGTCAAGTGGTGACACACAGCATGAGATACAGCTCATTTCACCATATCCGTCTTTAGCCATTGTTGTTACACCTTCGTATTGGATAGAAGAGTGTTTGTGGCTCATGTGCATACAGTAGCGACGGAAGTTGTATGGCAATTTGTCAGTCCAAAGAACTGTCAAGTTTGGTTCTGGAGAGTTACCGATATTGTCAAGAGTGTTCAAGAAACGGTAGTCCATCTTAGTAACACGGTGACGACC
>CAUQNI010000019.1:0-29215 GCA_963519555.1 uncultured bacterium | reverse complement strand
CCATATCAAAGCCAAGATTCTTATAGGCTGTCAAGAGCGGAAGCGGTTTGTAGTGAACATTACTTGCAATTCCTGCTTTGGCCAATTCTTGGATGATGAGGTTTCGTTCTTCTAAGCTTGCTCCTTCTACATGGGTGATGTAGAGGTGGCGTGAAGATTCGACACTATCAGTCTTATGTGCCAATGGACGAATTCGAGAACCTCCAAAACCTCGATCATAGCGGTCCACGATGTCCTTACGACGGCCAAGCAAACTTGGGTAACGATCCAATTGTACCAAACCAAGTGAAGCCATGATATCAGTCATATTGCACTTGTAGGCTGGTGTGACGATATCGTACTCCCATGAGCCCAGTTGCATCTTGGCAAGAGCATCCTTAGTTTGACCATGAAGGGAAAGGATTTGGAATTCCTTGTACATCTCTTCGTCATCAATCGCTGGATTGGCTTTCCAAGTCGCACTTCCTCCCTCCGCAGTTGTAAAGTTCTTAACTGCGTGGAATGAGAAGGAAGTAAAGTCGGCGATTGATCCAGCTGGTTGTCCTTTATAAGTAGACCCCAAAGCGTGGGCACTATCAGAAACAATCACGATACGGTTAAAGGCCTTTTGCCACTTGCTTGCAGCAGTAAAGAGGTCACGTTTTTTCTCCACAACTTGGAACAAACGGCCATAGTCGCAAACAATCCCCGCAAGCTCAACAGGAATAATTACCTTAGTCTTTTCAGTGATAGCTTGCTCAAGCAAGTCATAGTCCATTTCAAAAGTATCTGCTTGGATATCCACCATGACAGGTGTTGCTCCTACGTGAGTAATGACACTACATGAAGCTGTATAGGTCATGGCTGGAACGATAACCTCATCACCAGGTCCAACTTCCAAGACGCGCAAAATCAACTCAAGCGCGGCTGTCGCAGAATTGAGGCAGACAGTCTTAGGTGTCTGTGTATATTGAGACAAGCGACGCTCTAGTTCTTTTGTCTTTGGACCAGTTGTAATCCAACCAGAACGCAGGGTATCCGCTACTTCAGCAATTTCTGCTTCTGTGATATCGGGTGGTGAAAATGGAATATTGTAATTTGGCATCGATTTGCTCCTTTTATCTGTACTCATTTTCTCATGACTACTTTATTTTAGCACTTCAAACACGGTTTGAAACATGATTTTGATGTCTCCAAGGAAACTAAACTCTCGGAGATAGGCGAGATTATAGCGCATCTTTTCAGGAAGAACATGTTCTACATAGGCTTGATCAACTGACAGACCTTTTTCGGTCATTTGACTGATGATGCTGTCCTCATCCTTGTAGTTGATGCTGGCTGGAGAGGTAATCCCTGCTGGCAAAAGCAAGGTCGCCATCATTTCAGGGCTATACTGTTCTGTATAACGTGGCACTTCAGGACGTGTACCGACAAAGGACATTTCGCCTTTAAGGACATTGACCAACTGAGGCAGTTCGTCCAAACGCACACGGCGGATGAAATTTCCAACCTTGGTAATACGGCTGTCGTTAGCAAAAGTTACCAGACTCCCTTTTTTATCCGCATCCGTCACCATGGTACGGAACTTCCAAATCTTGAACCGACGGTTGTACTGGGTCACGCGCTCTTGTTTGTAAATCACTGGCCCCTTGCTATCCAACTTGATCCAAATACTCAAGATGAGAAAGACTGGGGAAGTCAAAATTAGCAAGACCAAGGCCAAAACCCAGTCCAAACAACGCTTGAAAATCAGCGAACCCTTCCTTTTAGAGACAAGCTGGTAGTAAGACTCAACCTCGCTTGATTTCATTTCCACGGGCAAGTCTTCCCATTTCAGCATGCTGTTTCTCCTTTGTTTTTATTATACTATTTGTCAACATTTTTCATTATACCACAAAATGGAAAAGGCGGTAAAAGAAATCTGTAATTTGACGGATTTCCTTCTTTTACTCAATGAAAATCAAAGAGTATTAGGACATAGCCCCTGCCTGCAAGCTATACATCTTGTGATAGGTTCCTCCCAAGGCCAAAAGTTCCTCATGGGTTCCGCTCTCAATAATGCGCCCCTTGTCCAAAACATAGATACAGTTGGCATCTTGGATGGTCGAAAGGCGGTGGGCGATAGCAATGGTTGTTCGGCCCTGTCTCATCTTGGCCAGAGAAGCTTGAACCAGACTTTCTGTTTCAGAGTCAATATTGGCTGTCGCTTCATCCAAAATCAGGATTTTAGGCTGACTAGCTACTGTTCTGGCAAAGGCAAGAAGCTGGCGTTGACCAGTTGAAAAACTCGAACCACGCTCAGAAACAGGGGCATCATAACCCTGCTGAAGTTCTTGGATAAAGGAATCTGCATCGACAAAGGCAGCCGCAGCCTGAACCTCTTCATCACTAAGATTTTGGTACATGGCGATATTGGACTTGATGGTTCCATGATAGAGGAAGGGATCTTGCAAAACCAGACCGACGTTCTTTCTCAGCTCTTCCTGACTGTAGTCTCTAATATCCACCCCATCCAAGAGGACCCGCCCTGACTGAAATTCATAAAAGCGCATGAGGACATTGATAATGGAAGATTTCCCTGAACCTGTATGCCCCACAAAGGCAATGGTTTCACCCTTCTTAACGGAAAAAGAGATATCATCCAGAATCTGGTGTTTGCCATCATACGAGAAACATACATGTTCAAAACGGATATTGCCCTCTTGGACTTTGGCTTGCCCATCTTTTTGAAGAGGCTCATAGGTCTTCTCGTCAATCAAGGCAAAGACACGACCTGCAGACACCATGGAAGTTTGAAGGGTTGAAAAGTTTTGCGTCACTTCAATCAGGGGATCAAAGAGACGATTGATGTACTGTATAAATGCATACATGGTTCCTGCCGTTATCCCGATAGAAAGACCACGATAACCAAAGTAAGCCATCAAAACGGCGTAACCTAAGAGTTTCAGCAAACTCATGGCAGGACGCAAAAAGAGGGCATCCAAGGCTACAGAACGGTTGGCATAGACCAAGTGTTCTTGGTTGATCTCATCAAATTCTGCCTGCAGGCGCTTCTCTTGATTAAAGGCCTGGATTATCCTGATTCCCTCAATATTCTCTGCCAGCTTACTATTGATATCCGACAAGAGACTTCTAGTTTTTTCGATAATCTTGACTGACTTTTTCCGATAGAGATTGACCAAAAGGAAAATCAAGGGGAGAAAGAACAAGACTAAGGTTGTCAAACGAAAATCCAACACCAACATGGTATAAAGGGTTGTCAGAAAGATGAAAACTGCTGAGATAAAGCTGGATAAAATCCCCGAAAACATATCGCTGATGGTTTCGGTATCATTGGTCAAACGAGAGACGATGGAGCCTGCTGGCGTCTTGTCAAAATAAGACATGCCTAGTTTCTCCATATTGGCAAAGGCATCGCGACGAATATCCCTAACAATACTGTAAGACACGCGCGCAAAGAGAAGATTGCCGACATACTGAACTAGAGTTTGTAGGATATAAAGGCCATAGTAGGCCAGTAAAACGGTAACGGCCAGTTGGTTAAGATTGCTGAGGTACTGGTCGATAAAGTGGGAGGCCACAAGAGGAATAACACTTTTAATGACTGTCGTTGCTAGGAGAAAACTGAGTGCCAAAAAAGTCAGGAGTCCATAAGGTTTGAGATAGGACATCAAGCGCTTCAATACAGCCCATTGTTCTCGTTTATTCTGCATCTTCTTCTCCTTTCATTTCCAACTGCTGAGACTGGTAGGTTTGGGCATACCAGCCATCCAGAGCTAGCAAGTCATCGTGTGTGCCCCGTTCGATGATTTGGCCATTTTGCAGAACCAAAATCAAATCTGCATGGACAACTGCACTGAGGCGATGAGCTGTGATAATGGTTGTCTTGTCCTTGCGCGTTTCCTTGAGGTTGTCGATAATCGCATACTCTGTCTTAGCATCCACGGCGGACAAGGAATCATCTAAAATCAAAATGTCAGGGTCTAAAATCATAGCTCGACTCATAGCCAGACGCTGCTTTTGACCACCAGAAAGACTGACTCCTTTTTCACCAATCAGCGTATCAAACCCCTGAGGCATGTCTACAATATCTTGGTAAACTTGGGCTAGCTTAGTTGCTTCCTCGACTGCAGAAAGGGGTAAGTTAGGATTTCCAAAGCGGATATTGTCTAAGATAGAGGTCGCAAAGAGAAACTGGTCCTGAGGAACATAGCCCATGAGGCTGCGAAGATCTGTCAGACGATAGTCGCGAATATCGTGACCGTTTAGGTAAATGGTACCCTTATCCACATCGTATTCACGTAAGAGAAGCTTAATCAAGGACGTTTTCCCAGAGCCTGTCTGTCCGACCAAGCCCAGAGTTTGCCCTTTTTCCAAACTAAAGTGAATATCCGTCAGTGTCTCCTCATTTTCAAAGGCAAAACGATCAATGGCGTACTCCAAGCATCCATTTCCAATACCATCTAAAGGAAACTCTGTATCTTGTACAGGTGATTGCTGAGACAAAAGTTCCTCAATCCGCTGGTAAGAAACCTTCCCTCGCTGGGTGATATTAAAGAGGAATCCGATGGCCATAAGAGGCCAGACCAACATATCCAAGTAACTGATAAAGGTAACCAGATTTCCGACTGTAATCTGCCCTTTCTGAACCATCAAGGAGCCAAACAAGAGGGTTAAAACATAGGAGGAACCAACAAACAAGAGAACCATGGGGTCAAAGAGACTATCGTATTTCATGGTTTGGAGGTTCTTTTGGAAGGTCAATTCATTGACTGCCTGAAAGGACTTCAACTCGTCTGCCTGATAACCGAAAGACTTGGTCACTTTGATACCTGATACGGACTCCTGCACCTTGTTATTGAGTTCAGAGAAAGCGGCCTGCGATTCGCCAAAAGCCTTATGGGTCTTTCTCCCTAAACGGCTAGTCGCATAAGCCATGAAAGGCAGGGGTAAAATGGCAACTAGGGTCATCTGCCATGAAATGCTAAAGAGCATGGTCAACAAGGTCACCAGCGCCGTGATAGAAGCATCCACCGCAGACATAACTCCTCCACCTGCCAGACGAGTCAAGGCATTGATATCGTTGGTGGCATGCGCCATCAGGTCCCCCGTCCGATAGGTCTGATAAAAGGCTGGAGACATTTTAGTAAAATGCTCAAACAAGCGAGATCGCATAATCTGCCCCAGACGATAGGAAGTCCCGAGGATATACATACGCCAAACATAACGCAGATAGTACATCCCAAAGGCTGCAAGTAGCAAATAAAATAGGTCAAGAAGGAGGGCCTGCTGGGTTAATTGTCCCGATGTGATGGCATCAATAACCCGCCCCATAACCATAGGGGGAATAAGGTTGAGGACGGAAACTAAGACCAGAGCCACAATTCCGACTAGATAACGGCGTTTTTCTAACTTGAAAAACCACCAAAGTTTTTGAATAATGGACATAAAATCCCTTTCTGATTGCAAATAGAAACCTGAGGCCAAGACCCCAGGTTCTTCTTATTCATAGGTTACGACTGTGACCGCACCCTTGTCATACTCAGCGATAAAGATATTGGCCACACTGTCATGCCCTTGCTTGCTGAGATTATCAAGCAGCCACTCTTCGCTACGACCAATCGATTCCAAAACATCGACTTGGATCACACCGTCAGTTACAACTGGATACTTAGGATTTTCATCTCCAATTTGGACCACGATGAGTTGGCCATTTTGCTCTTGCACAGCTCGTTTAACTTGCTTCATCTGGAAAATCCCTTGGCTACGAAGTTTGAGAGCAACATCTGCCGCAGACAAGCCAACTGAACGACAGGCTTCTGGGTCGATCTGCCCATTTTTGATGAGGAGAGTTGGCTTCCCATCAATCAAGCGTTTGACAAAACGAACATTATTGTTGAGCCATTTGAGGGTCAAGACCAAAATCGTCCACATCATCAAAATCACTGCGTACTGGAGAATGCTGATAGAACTATTGTAAATTACCCCACCGATGATACCACCAAGAACATAGTTCTGAATTTGGTCTGTCGCAGAGTTAGGCGCCAGATTTCCCTTTCCTGTCACATTGATAACAAAAACAAGCGAGAAAAGACCCAAGGCCAGTTTGATTAAAATTTCCATATAGTTGAGTGTCATTTGTTTACCTCCACCAATTCAATAGCGTCTGTTTGATGCAATTCTAATTTTTCTAAAAGATACTTGTCTGGTTGGCTCCCGTTCAAAGCGCGATAGAAATTTGAACCTACCTTGATTAGCGCTCCATCAGTGGCTGCAGAAGTATTGACATAAACTTCTGATTTATCTACTCCCAAGTCTTTGGAAACAACCTCTATAAAATGAAGGGAGGTTTGAAATTGATTGTTAGAGGCTTGATTGGTCTGGTATTTTGAAATTGTCACCAAAAGCATGGCTACCAAGGTCAAGGCCAAAATCATGACCAATTCCCGAAACTTAGTCCCCTTTTTATCACGATAAGCCTTAAAAGCAAAAAAACCTGTGATAGCTAGGAGAACAATCCCAAAGCCAATCATGATGCCATTTTGCTGACTGATTTGGCTTAGCACATAGTCATATGAGTAAAATTTCATTTATTTCCACTCCCTTTCATAAAATCATTCTTCATTATAAACGAAAAAGGGTGATTTTTCAAACCATACGCTGGGGAAATAGACATATCAGACCAACTTCTCAAACTAATGACTCCAGTAGCTATTTCAAGATTCTGATTTTGATAATTGATAAGAATAAACACCAGGCATCAACACCACAAGTAGAAGTGTCAAGAAAAACACCCAGTAAACATATATTTGAACAAAGGAATTTAGAAACAATAACAATCCTCCTAACACCCAAATTTTCCCAGCTAATCGATGTGTTTTTCTCCAGTTTTTATCACTCTCCAAGGTCCACGGAAGTCGAATACCGATTATATAATTTCGGTGTGTTTTGGGTAGATAATTTCCAATTACGATCATCAAGACTCCCATAAAAATCTGAGCTAGAATCCCACTCATCATGGAATACCCCAAAGATTCTCCGAAGATAGAAATCATTAATAGACAAGATACAAAAGGAATAATCCAGTAAATCAAAACTTGTATTTTTGAACTAATATTGCTAGATTTAGGATCCTTAATCATTATAAATAGAAGCAACCAATGCATCAAAAGCATGAGAGCAGGCAATCCAAAGATAGCAAACACTTTATGATTGTAGCCATCTGCTTGACCCAGTAGATTAAAATGAGTGGGTATCTCCTCTGGTAATTGATTCCAGAAAACACAACCTACAAGGGAAGGTAGTAGGATGAGAATGCTCGTAAATAATACCAATTTCTTATTGATTTTTATCTTCATCAAAATGATCTCCTTTCAGATCTGCTAACCAAACCATTATATCCTCTAAAACCGTTGTATTTAACTCATAGTAAATAAAGTTTTTTTCTTTCATTTCATGAATCAAATCCGCTGCTTTCAAAATCGTGAGATGGTGTGAAATAGTTGCATTAGTCAACTCGAATTGACTGGCAATTTCTCCTGCAGATAATCTACCTGCTTTGAGTAAATTTAAAATCTCTCTCCTAACTGGATGAGATAAGGCTTTAAAGCTATTTGCAAAACTCATAATGCCTCCTTTCCCTTTGTAATATTAGTAGGGCTAGGAATAAGCAAGGTAGAACTGATAGAATTCCTGTCGGTGAAGGGCCTAAAATCAAGAGGCTTGAAACTTTTTCTCCTGGTAATTGAAAGAGTAACCCAATACCTGCAGTTGCATTGATTGCCCCATGAAATAGGGCAGAAGCTCAGATAGAACCTGTCTTTTCCAATAACCAGCTCAACAATATTCCTACGCTAAAACAAAATAGAAACATAGCAACAACTCCCAAAACGGGATAAGCAAAATAAGTAAGGCCATAATTATATCCTTGCAAATTGATTGGTAAATGCCATAGACTCCAAATGAGAGCAAGTAAGACATGAGTCTGGACTAGTGAAAAGCGTTCTCTTAGAACTGGATAAAGATAGCCCCGCCAACCAATTTCCTCCCCCAATGCAAAGAAACTATTAAGAAAAGGAGCATAGGTCAAACTAGCTAGGATTTGAATCAAGGCCAAGAAAGATAAGGGAATCGGTGATTGAAGGACTCCTTTTTCTTGTAAAATAGCTTGAATAGATTCAAAACCAAGGCTGAAATTGCTAGGAAATACAAGAAAATAAAGTCCTGCTCCTAAAAAACTGATGACTGCTGGTAACCAGATAGCTAGTAAGTAAAAGCGCCAGTTACTCTTGAGATTCACGACTAATTTAAATTTGATTCCACTAGGTTGATTCGTGATTTTCCCTAAGAGAAAGACTGCAAGCGCAGGCATCCACATGGCTACAATACTAGCAAGTTGACTCCATGGAGAATTTAGACCAACACCACTTAGCCATAGTGCCAGCCATATTATCCAAGCAAGGGCATAAGCCAAGACCACAAAAAGAAGGTTTGTTCTCTTATTTGACATATATATAACTTCACTTTCTATTTAGATATTTTTCTAAATAACATTATACACCTTTCTATTCTAAACACAAGAGCTATTTAGATTTTTTTCTAAATAGTTTCAAGAGTTTTTTGTTTTCTAAGGATAGAATATAAAGAATAAGTTTCCAAACTAGAAACTCGCTGGCTTTACTTTTTTTTGATAAAATATAAGAAATACATCTAGAAAAGGTACATACTATGAAACTCATCTCATGGAATATTGATTCCCTCAACGCAGCCCTAACTAGTGACTCAGCACGCGCCAAATTGTCCCAAGAAGTCCTACAAACCTTGGTCACTGAAAATGCTGATATCATTGCTATCCAAGAAACCAAACTTTCTGCCAAAGGGCCTACAAAGAAACACTTGGAAATTTTAGAAGAACTCTTCCCAGGCTACGAAAACACGTGGCGCTCTTCCCAAGAACCTGCCCGAAAAGGCTATGCTGGAACCATGTTCCTTTATAAGAAAGAACTCACACCAACTATCAGCTTCCCAGAAATCGGTGCCCCTTCTACCATGGACTTGGAAGGTCGCATCATCACCTTGGAATTTGATGAATTTTTCGTGACCCAAGTTTACACACCAAACGCTGGCGATGGCCTCAAACGTTTGGAAGAACGCCAAATCTGGGATGTCAAATATGCTGAATACTTGGCTGAACTAGACAAAGAAAAACCAGTCCTTGCGACTGGTGACTACAATGTGGCCCACAATGAGATCGACCTTGCAAATCCTGCTAGCAACCGCCGTTCACCAGGATTTACCGACGAGGAGCGTGCTGGATTTACCAACCTTTTAGCAACTGGATTTACGGATACCTTCCGCCACATTCACGGCGATGTTCCAGAACGCTACACTTGGTGGGCACAGCGCAGCAAAACTTCTAAAATCAACAATACAGGCTGGAGAATCGACTACTGGCTCACCAGCAACCGCATCGCTGACAAGGTCACTAAATCTGATATGATTGACTCAGGTGCTCGTCAAGACCACACACCCATTGTCATGGAGATTGAGCTCTAAGGAGAAAGCTAATGGACTATCAAGCTGTCATTCCTGAATTTGTAGTATCTGACCTCGAAAAGTCACGCCACTTCTACTGCGACTTGCTGGGATTTTCTGTCGAATACGAGCGTCCAGAGGAGAAATTTCTCTTCCTCTCGCTTGAAGACTGCCAACTTATGCTAGAAGAAGGCAACGCAGAAGAATTAACTCAACTAACCTATCCTTTCGGGCGCGGTGTCAATATTTCCTTTGGCATTGAAGATGTCCCTCAGCTCCACCAAAAACTGCTGGAAGCTGACTATCCTATTTATCGTCCTTTAACCGAAAGAAAGTTTCGTGTTGGGGATCACTATATCTATCCTCATGAATTTGCAATCTTGGATCCAGATGGCTATTTTTTAAGATTTAGCGAATAAAGAAAATCTTTCAAATCAGAAAAAGGCATATTGTTAGGTGTTTAAAATCTTGATAATATGCTTTTTTTGATGGAAAACACTTCTAAATGTTAGCTAATAATTTAATTTTTGCCCATTTTTATTATATTCGTTCGTTTTTTATCTCAAAATACTAACAAAACATTTGATTTCCAACGTCATTTAGTGTAAAATAAAAACATTGGTTCAAGCCTATTTAAAATTGAATATCGTTTTACTTGTTTATGTCGTGAATTGGCACGACGTTTCTACAAGATGCCGTAACACCTAACAATAAGTAAGTCAGCTTGAGGGGATGGTCTTTGGGCCATGCCTATTTTGGGGACTTACTTAAAGATTAAGTAGGTCCTTTTTCTATCCATTTTACTGGATAGAAATCTGAAACAAGGAAGTTTATTGGCTTTTAGACTTTAGGAGGTCTTATGAAATTATTAGAAGAGCGCATCCTTGAGGATGGGCATATCTTGGGTGACAACATTCTCAAGGTGGATTCCTTTTTAACCCACCAAGTTGACTTTAGCTTGATGCGAGAGATTGGTAAGGTTTTTGCGGAAAAATTCGCTGCTGCTGGCATTACCAAGGTCGTAACCATTGAAGCGTCGGGTATTGCCCCAGCCGTTTTTACAGCTGAAGCCTTAAATGTCCCTATGATTTTTGCTAAAAAAGCTAAAAACATTACTATGAACGAAGGAATCTTAACTGCCGAAGTTTACTCCTTTACCAAGCAAGTGACCAGCACCGTTTCTATCGCTGGAAAATTCCTCTCACCAGAAGACAAGGTTTTGATTATCGACGATTTCCTTGCTAATGGCCAAGCGGCTAAAGGCTTGATTCAAATTATCGAACAGGCTGGAGCAACAGTCGAAGCTATCGGTATTGTGATTGAAAAATCTTTCCAAGATGGCCGTGATTTGCTTGAAAAAGCAGGCTATCCTGTCCTATCACTCGCTCGTTTGGATCGTTTTGAAAATGGTCAAGTTATTTTTAAGGAGGCAGATCTCTAATGCAAACTCAAGAAAAACACTCGCAAGCAGCCGTTCTTGGCTTGCAGCACTTACTAGCCATGTACTCAGGTTCTATCCTGGTTCCCATCATGATTGCGACAGCTCTTGGCTATTCAGCTGAGCAGTTGACCTACCTAATCTCCACAGATATCTTCATGTGTGGGGTGGCAACCTTCCTCCAACTCCAACTCAACAAATACTTTGGAATTGGACTACCAGTCGTTCTCGGAGTTGCTTTCCAATCCGTCGCTCCCTTGATTATGATTGGGCAAAGCCATGGTAGTGGCGCTATGTTTGGTGCCCTTATCGCATCAGGGATTTACGTAGTTCTTGTTTCAGGCATCTTCTCAAAAGTAGCCAATCTCTTCCCATCTATCGTAACAGGTTCTGTTATTACGACAATTGGTTTAACCTTGATTCCTGTCGCTATTGGAAATATGGGAAATAACGTTCCAGAGCCAACTGGTCAAAGTCTCTTGCTTGCAGCCATCACTGTTCTGATTATCCTCTTGATCAACATCTTTACCAAAGGATTTATCAAGTCGATCTCTATTTTGATTGGTCTGGTTGTTGGAACTGCCATTGCTGCTAGCATGGGCTTGGTTGACTTCTCTCCTGTTGCAGCAGCACCACTTGTCCATGTCCCAACTCCACTCTACTTTGGGATGCCAACCTTTGAAATCTCATCCATTATCATGATGTGTATCATCGCAACGGTGTCTATGGTTGAGTCTACTGGTGTTTATCTGGCCTTGTCTGATATCACAAAAGATCCAATCGACAGCATGCGCCTACGCAACGGTTACCGCGCAGAAGGTTTGGCCGTACTTCTCGGAGGAATCTTTAACACCTTCCCTTACACAGGATTTTCACAAAACGTTGGTTTGGTTAAATTATCAGGTATCAAGACTCGTCTTCCAATCTACTACGCAGCTGGTTTCCTAGTTCTCCTTGGACTCCTTCCTAAGTTTGGCGCACTTGCCCAAATCATTCCAAGCCCTGTCCTCGGTGGTGCCATGCTGGTGATGTTTGGTTTTGTGTCTATTCAAGGGATGCAAATTCTAGCTCGTGTTGACTTTGCTAACAATGAACACAACTTTCTTATCGCAGCAGTTTCCATCGCTGCAGGGGTCGGACTCAACAACAGTAATCTCTTTGTCAGCATGCCGACAGCCTTCCAAATGTTCTTCTCAAACGGAATCGTCGTAGCTAGCCTACTTGCCATTGTCCTCAATGCCGTATTAAATCATAAAAAGAAATAAGAAAAAGAGGTGTGAGCCTCTTTTTTGTTTATCTATATCCTCACCTGTCTATCTTCTGACCTTTGGCCTGTGACAAACATGGTGAAGGTTGCTTTGCAGACATTTCTGCCTTCTTGATTAGTGATATCGACATCCACTACACAGGTTGTGCGACCTTGATGGACACATTCTCCTTTTATGGTCAGCACATCGTCGAGTTTTCCTGCTTTGAGGTAGTTGATAGAGGATTGGAGTGTCACTCCGTCTAGTCCTAGCGAGATAACCACCAAACCACTGATCTGGTCACAAAGGGTAAAGAGATAGCCACCATGGGCATTGCCATAGTAGTTGAGCGACGAGTCCACTACTTTGGTCGTCACCACAACATGACCATCTCTCATTTTTTCAATTTCGTAATTTTCAAAGGCAGATATAGCGTCAAAATGAAAATCTTTCATCGTTTCCTCCTGATATTTCAAACGACACTATGATACTACTTTTTATAGGACTGTGCAAGGAGAAAGCTCCTAGTCTGACAAAATTCCGACCTGCTCCACAAAGCGCATAAAGGCTGCCTGTCCTTGTTCTGTCTGCTTGTAAACCCCTGCATCCTCAAGTACACGCGCAAAAATAGTACCCACAGAGTCCTTGACTATTTCAAGGGCTTTTTCTTTATCCGTTAGGTCTGGATGGTGGACTCTGAGTTGGTCTGCCCATTCCTGATGATAATCGACAACTGCATCACCATCTCCCACGAGGTAGCTGGCAACTTGCTCCACTTCTGCCTTCAAACGAGGTGGCAAGATAGCCAAGCCCATGACCTCAATCAAGCCGATATTTTCCTTCTTGATATGTTGGACATCCTTGTGGGGATGATAGATGCCATCTGGATGTTCTGGTGATGTCTGATTGTCCCGCAAGACCAAGTCCAACTCAAACTGTCCATCACGCTTACGAGCAATCGGTGTGATGGTGTGATGCGGTGTCCCGTCTGTCTCTGCCAAAACCTGCACACTAGGATCTGAATACTGACGCCATTCCTGCAAAATATTGTCAGCCAAGTTGATCAAATCCTCTTTGGAATCCGAAGTCAAACGTAGGACAGACATGGGCCACTTGACAATTCCAGCCTTGACCTGCTCAAAACCAGTAAATCGGAAGGCCTTTTGCAAGGGAGCCAATTCCATAGGAAATATATGCCGACCTCCTTGATAGTGATCATGAGTTAGAATAGAGCCTCCCACAATCGGTAGGTCGGCATTAGAGCCTGCAAAATAGCCTGGAAACTGCTCTACGATAGCCAACAGACGTTCAAAACTCTGACGACTAATGGTCATAGGACGATGCTCGCCATCTAAAAAGATACAGTGCTCATTAAAGTAAGCATAGGGAGAGTACTGGAAACCCCACTCCTGACCAGCCATTTCAAAACGGATAATACGGTGATTGCTGCGAGCTGGGTGGTTTACCCGACCATGGTAGCCCTCATTCTCTAGACAAAGTTGACACTGAGGATAATTGCTAGCTTGCACCAACTTGGCTGCCGCAATCTCTTTGGGATCCTTTTCAGGCTTAGAGAGATTGATGGTAATTTCAAGTTCACCGTAGTCAGACGGTACACGATAAGCAATATTTTTAGCAATGGCCTTAAGCTTGATGTAGTCATTTTTCTGACTGAGTTGGTAAAAATCCGCTATCGCCTGCTCAGGAGATTGGGCGTAAGTTGCCCAGAAGTCATGATTGACCTGACTTGGACAAGGGGTCACCAAGTCCATCAGTTCAGCACCGAGAATTTCACGCGCAGTCTGACTATCCTCAATCATCTCTAATCGAACCGCTTCCTCGACCAGCTGGTCCTTGAGATCAATCAATTTATCCAGATCCGTCTCAACTTCCAAAACACCTTCCCCTACTCGTGCAAAAACACGATTGGACAGGTAGATTCGATCCATTTCCTCAAATGAACTTTCAGAAATGACTTCCGTGATAAATGCATCTAGAATTCCCTGACTCATTGATTCTCCTTCCTACTTTCTAAATAGTCTCTGACAGCATCTAAATCCCGAAAAACTTGTTCTGTTTTATTTAAGAAAGACTGTGCTGGCATTTTTAAGTCTGGAATACAAATAACTGGTATCCCAGCTCTATAGGCTGCTTCAATCCCTGCTTCACTATCCTCTAATACTAAGCAATTCTCTGGTAAAACATTCAAATCACTACAGGCCTTTAAAAATATATCAGGATAAGGTTTGCTTCGCTTTACATCTTTTGCAAAAACTAGATGGTCAAATAGGGACAGTATACCATTACTATCCAAAATCATTCTAGCTCTAGATTCAACACTTGAAGTTGCTAAAGCGATTGGAATACCTTCTCTTTGCAAAAAAGCAAGCAAATTTTTAGCACCTTTTTTTAAATTTACACCTTTGGCTAAAATTCGAGCTTCCAGTTCATAAACTTTTTCCAAGGTTTGGTCAAAGTTCCAAGGTAAATCATAGGTAGCCAAAAATCGTTGAACATTCTCCTCTTCTCTATGTCCACTGTATTCTCTAGAATATGTTTCTTCTGTGAAAGGAATGCCAAAGTCTGCAAGCAATTCTTGATAAACTTTTAGAGAAATGATCTCAGTATCAGCTAATAAGCCATCTAAATCAAATATTACAGCGTCCATTTACTGCTCTCCTAGTCTAAAACGCGAGTACCACCTGCAACTTCAGCGATATAGAAGCTTGGAGCGTATCCAACGACTTCCTCGTAGTGCTTGCCAACAGCTTCCTTAAAGGCCTCAACTGTATCTTTTTGCACCAAGGCAATGGCACATCCGCCAAAACCTGCCCCTGTCATACGAGCACCTAGAACTCCTTCTTGTGCCCAAGCTGTATGAACAAGAGTATCCAATTCCAAGCCAGTTACTTCATAGTCATGTTCTAGAGAAACGTGAGAAGCATTCATCAAACGACCAAAGGTTTCCAAATCACCTGCCTGAAGAGCTGCTTGCGCTTTGAGGGTACGTTGGTTTTCAAGAACAGCATGACGAGCACGTTTCAAACGATTTTCATCTTTAATCAGATAGCTATATTGGTCAAAGGCCCACTCGTCTAATTCACCCAAGGTCTGAATATCCAAGGCAACTTGCAATTCTTCCACTGCTTTTTCACACTCAGCACGGCGTTCATTGTACTTAGAATCCGCCAATTCACGGCGTTTGTTAGTGTTCATGATAACAACGACATTGTCCTTCAAATCAAGTGGCACCAAGTCGTATTCTAGAGTGTTGGTATCTAGGTAAATAGCACGTTGGTCTGCACCCATACCGATAGCAAACTGGTCCATGATACCAGAGTTGACTCCGATAAAGTTATTTTCTGTTTGTTTGCCGATTTTAACCAAATCGAGACGCTCTAATTTTAAATCAAAGAGATGCTCTGCCACGACTCCTGTCAAAAGTTCCAAGGATGCTGATGAAGACAAGCCAGCACCATTTGGGATATTCCCATAAACATAAAAATCAAAACCTTTGTCAATCACATGCCCAGCTTCTTGCAAGAAATGAAGAACGCCTTTTGGATAATTGGTCCAGTTGTGCTCTTTTTCAAACTTGAGGTCAGCGAGAGGCACTTCGATAATGCCCTTGTCCTCAAAGTTGGCTGAGTAGAAACGCAAGACTTGGTCGTCACGCTTGCGAGCCGCACCATAAGTTCCTAAGGAAATCGCAGCAGGAAAAACGTGCCCACCGTTGTAGTCTGTGTGTTCACCAATCAAATTGATACGACCTGGTGAAAAGAAAGTTTGGTCTGCTTCTTGACCAAAAACAGCAAGAAAGTCTTTGCGAAGCGCTTCAGCAGTAAGATGTTGTGTCATATGATTTCTCCTTTTACTCTCCGTTAAGTTACCTTAACGTGTAATCGTTTTCTTCTATTGTATCCAAGGGATTTCCCAAGGTCAATCCTTTTTACTAAAATTTTACTAAACTATCAGTAAAAAGCAGAAAAATATGATATACTAACCTAAAGAAGGAGGTTTTATGGCTACCTTAAAAGACATTGCACAGCTAGCCTCTGTCTCTATCGCGACCGTATCCCGTGTCCTCAACCGCGACCAGAGCCTATCTGTTACAGAAGAAACCAGACACCGTATTTTAACCGTTGCTGAAGAGTTGGGTTACACCAAGCACCTCAAAACAGGCGAGTCCCATAAACCCAAGCAAAAGATTGCCATTATTCAATGGATCAGCGAACAAGGGGAGCTGGACGACCTCTACTACTACCAGATTCGCCTAGGCATAGAAAAAAGAGCCCAAGAACTGGACTATGATATCTTGCGCTATTTTAATGACCATCCTTTTACCCTAAGCGAGGAAGTAATTGGGATTCTCTGCATCGGAAAGTTTAGTCGAGCTCAGATTTCTGCCTTTGAAGAATACCAAAAACCTCTTGTCTTTCTAGACAGCGATACACTTTCCCTAGGACATACCTGCATTATCACGGACTTTTACACTGCCATGAAACAGGTTGTCGATTATTTTCTCAGCCAAGGAATGGACCGTATCGGAATTTTAACCGGCCTTGAGGAAACAACTGACCAAGAAGAAATCATTCAGGACAAGCGACTTGAAAATTTTAAGAACTACAGTCAAACAAAAGGAATCTATCATGATGAACTGGTCTTTCAAGGAAGCTTTACTGCCCAGTCTGGCTATGACTTGATGAAGGAAGCCATTCAGAGCTTGGGAGACCAACTCCCACCAGCATTTTTTGCTGCCAGTGATAGTTTAGCCATCGGTGCCCTCCGTGCGCTCCAAGAAGCTGGAATCAGCCTGCCAGACCGCGTCAGTCTTATTTCCTTTAACGACACCAGCCTGACCAAACAGGTCTATCCACCCCTCTCTAGCATCACCGTCTATACCGAGGAAATGGGCCGAGCAGGTATGGATATTCTTAACAAGGAAGTACTCCACGGTCGGAAAATACCTAGCCTGACTATGCTGGGAACCAGACTGACCTTGAGAGAGAGTACAAGGAATGATTAAGATATTAGAATCTAGGCAAAAACTAAATTTCAAGATAAAATGAAGTAAATATCCTCACAATAAAACGCATAGTATCATATTTTCAATGCCTGATACTATGCGCTTTTTACTTTTAAAGACTTTCCCCCAACCTCTTTTCTAATGTTGATGCCCATGAGGTTGCTCTAAGGCTGTTACCTTTCGCTTATGTTGCGCATGATTGCTTTGACTGGTGTCCACTTCGATGGTAATATTCTGAATTCCTCTTTCTTCTAAGAGCTGACGTACTTGATTCTTTGTTTCCGTCATCTGCCCCCAATCCTCTAAACAAAGATGGATAATGGCATTATTTTCCAGACCATCCATGGACCAAATGCTAAGTTGATTGACACTTTTGACATTAGTCAGAGCATCCAAATTCTTCTCCAAATCACCAGTCTCTACTCCTTCTGGCACAGCGTCCAAGAAAATCTTGAGCGCGCTCCAAAAGCGAGGAATGGCTTTTGTTAGAATGAAGATGGAAATGACAAGAGATAAGAGCGGATCAAGGATATACCAATCTGTAAATCGGAGGATAATCGCCACTAGAATGACAGCCAACCAACCAAGTGTATCTTCAAAAAAGTGCAGGCTGAGAATTGACTCGTTCTTTGTCTTTCCCTTACGAACTACTAGACTAGCTAGCACATTGATACTGACTGCAATAATTCCTAGCCAGAGGATACCTTCATCATTGACGGGCTGTGGATTAAAAAGTTTAGTTATATTTTCCAAAATCACTAGGATGGATCCTGTGATAAGAATCACAGCAGTCACTAGTGCTCCTAAAAGACTAAATCGCTTGTAACCCAAGGTGTACTGCCTATCTTCTTCTCTATTTGAGATTGTTTCTAAAAAGGCCGATATGCCAATAGCTATAGCATCTCCCAAGTCATGGACAGAATCAGCAATAACAGCACTCGAACCAAAGATTCCTCCTGCGATAAACTCAACAATAGCATAGCTTAAATTTAAGAAAAAAGCTACCCAAACAGTATATTTTGCCTTCATCTTTCTCATTCCTTTGTTATAATAGATTTATGAACATCTTGTTCATTATCATTATCCGCTAAAACTCAAAGAAAGGATAGAAGCAAAACGTCAACTTTATTCAGTTCTGAACAATTTGCCTCAAGTGTCCACATGACGAACATTGACCGCCGTATCAGCAAAACAAAAAAAGCCATCTATCAAGCTTTTCTACAACTCTTGAACGAGAAGGGCTACGAATCCACTACAGTTCAGGATATCATTGACCTCGCAGATGTGGGACGTTCCACCTTTTACTGTCACTATGAGAGCAAGGAACTACTTCTGGACGAACTTTGTCGCTACCTCTTCCATCACCTCTTTGAAAGAGAGCAATCCATTTCAACCGAGGACTACCTCGCCCACCTCTTTCTCCATTTTCAGAAAAACCAAGACCATATCACCAGTCTGCTATTTTCCAAAAATGACTACTTCCTCCGTCAACTCCAGAGAGAGTTAGAACACCATGTCTATTCCGTGATGGCTGATGATTTAAGAGAAGCTCACCCGAGTTTGCCTACTTCTTACCTCCAACACTTAGTCGTGTCCAACTTTATCGAGACATTGACCTGGTGGCTCAAAAAAGGACAAGACTTCACAGACCAGGAAGTTGTCCAATTTTATCTAGACCTTCTCATTCCTAAAAATTGAATATAGATTAGAGCTCAGTTACCTTATTTCTAGGCTACTGAGTTTTTTATCTTTGTTAGGTAAATCCGTATTCTGCTTAGCAGCCTTGCTCCATTGATACCAACTAACTAGACTGTTAATGAGATAAATTAGATATTTCCCTTGAATTTGCAGGCTTTCTCCCCACAAGAGATAGATTGAAAAGACATTGGTAGCTGCCCAGAATATCCACTGTTCACGGTAAACGGCTGTCATGAGGATTTGCCCTACCCCATTGAATGGGAACAGCGTAAGTTGGGAGACGAAGTTCGAATAGTGATGGGACAGTCTCCTAATTCAAAAAATTATACTGATGATCCTAATGGGCGCTAAAAATGCGAAGACCTATTTTGTATTAGTCAAACAAAAAATCCAAAAGAAATGGTATATAATTATGACCATGAAACAAAGTAAAATCAAACCGAGTGATCTGAGGAAGCACCCGATGATCATGAAACGTTATTAAACACAAAAGTCACCCATGTGAGTTCTTACCAGAAGCTGAAGTTAATCCTTCAACCTGGAAAACCCGCAGAGGTGACTTTTTCTATACATCTCGATTTTTCTGGCAATAATCATTAACCGATAAATATGTCTGTGAATCACCCAGCGACTCCGCTATGTCCATAATCCGCGGTGGTAGTAATCCCACTCGCTGGACAAGTTCGTGATTGCTGAACAATTCCAGTGGACTGCCGGCGAAGCCAAACTTCCCGTGTTCCATAACATACACCGACTCAAACTCGGCGGCGACCCAATCCATGTCATGGGTGATGGTCACAACTTGGTGGCCCGAATCAGCCAACTGATGGAAAATTTCGGTCAACTTGCGCCGGCTTTCCCAATCAAGCGACATCATCGGCTCATCAAATAAATAAATCGCCGGATCCACTGCCAAAACTGTGGCAACGCTCAACAGCTTGCGTTCCGACAATGACAGGTCATATGGACTTTCAGCTGTTTTATCATCCAAGCCAACTCTTTTTAGAGCCGCTAAAGCCCGCTTCGTAATCGTGTCGTGGTCATCCATGACCTGCGCGACATTCCACTCCACCTCTCGTTGAACGGTCGGGTTGAAAAGCTGATCGTCAGGATTCTGAAAAGTAATCCCAACCTTCAGTAACTTTTCGACTGGTTTAAGATCATTAAAATTTTCTCCATCGATCTTAATCACACCGGTTTGTGGTGTCAGCAAACCCGTCAACAATTTGAAGAGCGTTGATTTGCCGGCACCATTTTGGCCGACAATCGCCACCATCGGATCGGCGAAGTGTTTGTCTTCAACATCCAAGCTAAAGGACCGTTTCGGATAAGTGAACGTCAGGTGGCTCAGTTCAATTGTGGGCATAACTAACCTCCTTCAGATCAGCGTAATTCACCGGATACCGGCCATCAGCCAAGTGCCAATCCATTTTTTGAGCAAGTTGTTGGATTGTCGGGGCTGGAATCTGCCAGTCAGCTGCCAAATGATTAAACACCTCACCCGGCCTGCCCTGGGCTACCATTTGGCCCTCGTGCAGCACCCACACAACGTCGGCGACTTCGCACAAATCGTCAATTTCACTGGTGACAATGAAGACAGTCGTCTCTTTGACTTGGGCCAGCCATTGGAAAAATTGCCGGCGGCCAAGGGGATCCATCTGACTGGTCGGATCATCCATAATCAAAACAGCCGGATTAGACACAATCGCCGTAGCAATTGCCAACCGCTGGATCTGACCACCGGAAAGGCTCTCGGGATGCAAATTCAGCTGTTCAATCAGCCCCATTTGCGTGGCAACTTCTTCAACCCGTTTTTGAATCAGTCCTTCAGCCATTCCCTGATTAATCAAGTCAAAGGCGATTTCATCGGCAACCGTGTCTGCCAACCCGCTTAGTTGGCCAGCTGGATTTTGCAGTACAACTCCATTCATGGCATTATAAACGGGCCAATTGTCGGACACTCGCTGGCCAAACATGTGCCAATCGCCCTCAATCTCAGCAGACACAATTTTGGGAATGACCCCTGCCAGCACACGGCACAAAGTCGATTTGCCGGAGTGGCTATTCCCGATAATCCCAACCACCTGGCCAGTATGAACCTCCGCGTTAATCTGACGCAGTTGTGGTTGCTCAGTACCCGGATAACGGGTGGTCAAATTTTCAATTACAATCCGTTTATCTTCGTCCATATCTTCCACCCAATCAATAAAATTGCCAATCCAGTCAGACCAATGTGCAGCGTCTGCGACAGGCGATACACGCGCTGGGAGGTTCTGACAGTCCGGTTGAGATTATCAAAACCTCTCAGTTGGAGAGAAATCGACCGCGTCATCGATTGATCCAAGGTCTTAATCACCAATGGAATTAGAACCGGCAGGACTGACTTTAATTTCTGAATCAACGTTTTTTGCGGATTGGTTCCGCGAACTTTTTGTGCCTGCTGGATTTTCCGCATATTGCGCATCATTTCCGGCAAAATATAACACACCGACATCAGAACGTAGACGGTTTTATAAGACAATCCGGACAGTTCCAAATAGGCCGCGTTTTCTGAAATACTCGTGGTCACCATAAAAAAGCCACTGGTCAAAATAATCACCAATACTCGACAACCCAGAGTGGTGGCGTAAATCAGGCCTTCTTTGTAGAACGACACCCCAAGCACAGAAAACAGCACAGTTTGATTCCGACTGTAAAATAACCCTTGGATGATCAGCATGGTGCAAATCAGAAACAGGCTGAATCCCAGCGCCTTAAAGGTGGTAGAACTCAATTTGGAAAATAACAATAGCAGTGTTGCGACAAGAATTAATCCGGCCTGAAGCAATAAATTCATACTGGCAAAGCTCAACAACGTCATGTCCAAGATGAACAAGAGCTTAGTAATCGGATCAATCACCTGGTACCACTTGAGCTTGACCCGTGGCGCTCTAGAAATCAATGTTTTATCAGTCATCATTTATCATCGCTAAAGAAGTGCACCATCCGCTTCGGCAGCTGACGATAGATGAAGAATGCCAGGTAGGCCACGCAGACTTTATCCAAAATATCCAAGACAAACTCATCGGTAAATGAGGCCAGCCACACTGGTACATGATTGGCGACCATTACCGCAAACAATGAGTCACCCCAAGCGATACCGGTCTGACCACCCCAAAAGATGACGTTGAGTGGCGTTGAAATGACAGCTGAAACGATGGCAATAATAATAGCAGAAACAAATACTCGTCGCGCTGACGAGAACCACCCATTGGCGTGCAAAACTCCGACAGCAATCCCAATTCCGATGCTGGTAATCGCATACACGGTTGAAATTGGCGATAAGGTCAGCCCATAGATCACGTTGTTGATGAAACCACTAATGGCACCGGCAACCGGCCCAGCCAACATGCTGGTAAGAAAGGTTCCCAAAGACCCCAGCCAAACAGGCAACTTTAACCCCTCCGCCAAGGCTTTGGCAACATAGTTAATCCCCACGGCAGCGGGAATCAAAGTCATGGTGGCAGCACTTAACTTAAATTTCCACATACTGGTACGATGAATCGGTTCTGTTTTCATAATCTTCTCCTTTTGTTTTTAAAGAGCCGTGTCTGGATAGACTTTCGGACGCAACGCTCTATTATATATCTACTGAACTGTCTATACACAAGATTTCCATCCTTAGTCGACATGAGCTGGAAATCTTTATTTGTTAAGTAGTTCACAACACATTATACACCTATTTTGTGAATAGTCAAGTGTATTTACAGTAAAATTTTAGAAAATCCTAAAAATTTCCTCTTATTTTCCATTTTGAAAGACATTCAGTAACTCTAATATCAAAAAAGCCCAGACGACATTGTCTGAGCATTCTTTTCTATAGTCGTTTAAGCAAGTTGAGTTTGACATTTTCAAACTATTTCTTCAACAAACCTTGTTCTTGTAAAAACTCCTTGGCTACTTGTTCTGCTGACTTGCCTTCAACACCGACTTGGTAGTTGAGCTGGCTCATCTGGCTTTCAGTAATTTTACCAGCCAATTTATTGAGAACTTTCTCCAACTCAGGATGCTTCTTAAGCAAAGCTTCTTTCATGAGTGGCGCCCCTTGATAAGGTGGGAAGAGTTGCTTGTCATCTTCCAAGACCTGCAAATCATAACGCGCCAATTCCGCATCTGTCGAATAGGCGTCCGTGATTTGAATATCACCCGACTGAATAGCCTGATAGCGAAGGGCTGGTTCCATGGTTGCCACATTAAGATTGAGACCATACATTGATTGCAGACCCTTATTCCCATCTTCACGGTCATTAAATTCGAGAGTAAAGCCTGCCTTCAACTGTCCTTCCACTTTTTTCAAGTCCGAAATGGTCTTCAAGCCATATTCTTGAGCAATTTTCTTCGGAACAGCTACAGCGTAGGTATTTTGATAAGACATGGGTTTGAGATAGGCTAGATGATCCTGCTTGGCAATGCCATCACGCGCTACATCATAAACCTGCTCTGGCTCATGACTCACCTTCGGTGATGGCTGAAGCAAACTTTCAGTCACTGTACCAGTAAATTCAGGATAGATGTCAATATCGCCTTTTTTCAAAGCTTCATAGAGGAAACTTGTTTTCCCAAAATTTGGTTTAACAGTTGCAGTCATACTGGTATTTTCTTCAATCAACAACTTATACATATTGGCCAAAATTTCTGGTTCTGGACCCAATTTCCCAGCAATGACCAAGTTTTCTTTCTCTTTTTGAGCTAAGAGAGCTGGGCTATAAGACAGACCGAGCAATAAGGCCACCAAGGCAAAACCTGAGAAAATCGTCCGCAATTTTGCTTTTTCCATCACTTTTAGTAGTAAGTTAAAGGCAATAGCCAGCACTGCAGAAGAAAGTGCCCCAATCAAAATCAGACTGGCATTATTACGGTCAATTCCCAAAAGGATAAAGGAACCCAGTCCCCCTGCTCCAATCAAGGCAGCCAAGGTTGCCGTACCGATAATCAAGACAGCCGCCGTCCGAATCCCAGACATCATAACAGGCATGGCAAGTGGAATTTCAAACTTCTTAAGACGTTCCCATCTGGTCATCCCAAAGGCAATCCCAGCCTCCTGCAGACTTGGATCAATTCCCTTCAACCCAGTGATTGTATTTTGTAAGATCGGGAAAATCGCATAAATCACTAGCGCTGTTAAAGCCGGCAAAGTTCCAATTCCCATCAAGGGAATAAAGAGTCCCAACAAGGCCAAAGACGGGATGGTCTGGAAAATCCCTGCAATCTGCAAGACCCAGTCGGCCAACTTCTCATGATAGCGAAGATAAACAGCCAAAGGAATCGCTATAAAAATGGCTAGTAATAAAGTCAAAAGCGACAACTGCAAATGTTGAGATAGAGCTGTCAACCAATCACTAAAACGATCCTGAAAAGTTACAATTAAATTAGTCATGAACACTACCTCCAAACAAGTCTGCTACAAAGTCTGTTGCAGGCGCTTTTAAAATTATCTCGGGATTCGCTACCTGGCGAATTTCTCCATCCTGCAAGACAGCAATACGGTCCGCCAATTTCAAAGCTTCATCCGTATCATGGGTCACAAAAATCGTTGTCATCCCAAACTCTTTATGCAATTCTTTCGTCAAAACCTGCAACTGTTTTCTCGAAATAGCATCCAAGGCTGAAAAAGGTTCATCCATGAGGAGAATCTTAGGCTGACCAATCATGGCACGAACAATACCAACCCGTTGCTGTTCTCCACCAGATAGTTCACTAGGTAAGCGATGCCCATACTCAGCTACTGGTAAACCAACCTTAGCCAAAAGCTCTTCTGTTTTCTGAGCAATTTCTTCTTTAGTCCAACCCTTCATCTCAGGAATCAGGGCAATATTTTCTGCAACCGTTAGATTGGGAAACAGAGCAATGGCCTGTAAAACATAACCAGTAGAAAGACGAAGTTCCCGCTCATCATAGTCTTTGATGCGTTTACCATCCATATAAATATTTCCATCAGTCGGTTCCAAGAGACGGTTAATCATCTTGATCATAGTCGTTTTACCAGATCCAGAAGGTCCAACTAAAACCATAAACTCCCCATTCTCAATCCGTAAATTGACATCTCTCAAAACATCTTTTTCTGTGTAGCGCAAGGCTACATTTTTGTATTCAATCATTCTTTGTCCTCAATTTAAAACTTTCCTCGGTTGGTCAAATCTTCAACCTTAGGCATAACTTCCTTATTATCCCAATGCTCCACAATTTTCCCATTTTCTAGACGGAAAATATCGTACTGGGCATAGGCAAGATCATCAACCTGAGTCTGACCATAGCTAACCACATAATTTCCTTGTCCCAAAAGCTGGAAAACAAAGTCGAAAGTGGCCTTTACTTATAAACAGCTAATTTGCTCCATTTTAAACCTCATTTTCCTTCTCTTTCAGATTCGCCAAAATTCTTTCTTGAAAGGCTTCAAACTGCCGAATTTCTTCCTCTGAAAATCCTTTGTAAAAGATCGTATCCAATTTCTGACTGACACGATGTCCCACTTCTTTCTGGGACTGCCCCAAATCTGTTAAAACTAAATATTTCTTACGCTTGTCTTCTCCACATGGACTAACTGTTACAAGATTTTGTTCCTCTAGCTTTTTTATCATAGTCGTCAGCGTATTATTAGCAAGCCCAGTCGCAAGCGCAATATCTGTCGCAGTTGCACAGCCAGTTTCACTATTCCATAAAACCGCTAAAATCTTCCCCTGCTCACTCCGATAAAGAGCTTCAGGATCCTGGCTCAGTAACTTTTGAAAAATTCGCCCATTCAACAAACGAATATGATGGGCTAGCAAATGACTATCTTTCATAACACCTCCAATTTATTTCGATATCGAAAAGAATAAAACAATTGTAACACTCATTATTCCAACTGTCAACTATTTCGATTTAGAAATAATTTTTCCCAATAAAAAAATCTCCTACCCAAGATAGAAGATTTTAATCTTATAAACTTAATCCGTCATGTCCGATACCAAAGTTCGATGTTCCAACGGAATACTGCACATAACTAGCAAGAAAATGAAACCAGACTGAATCCAGAAGAGGGCCAGATCAAAAATTCCGTGTACAGCAACCACTGTAAGGAAAGATAGATAAAGACCAATAATCGGACGTTTCCCCGACTCCTGACTCATATCCATCATCAAACGAACAGGAGCAACAGAAGACAGAACTAATAAAATGGTCCCCACAATTCCGTAACTCAGAATCGTATCGATATAAAGACTGTGAGCATGTTCATGATAAGGAGCATGTATCCGAGGATAAGAGTGCATATAAGTTAATGGTCCCTCACCCCAAAAAGGATTTTGCTTAAATAAGGCCATCCCAGCATCCCAAATAGAGATGCGCTCTTCCATAGAAGAATCTAAAGTCCCCATCCGAACTCCCAAATCACTAGAAAAGAGGAAACTCAAACCGATCGCGAAGACCCCAATACTAAGCCAAAAGGCCTTCCAGTTTTTAATGGTCGTAAAGAGATAGATGATGGCTCCAGCGATAATAGCAGGAAAGGCAGTTCGATTCTGCGTAAAGTTCAAACCAAAGAGATTCACAAAGCCTGCAATCACACAAAATACTTTCAACCAATTCAACTTGGTCGTTGTAAACAGATAGAAGGCAATCATGATACAGAAACAACAAATAATTCCATAATAATTAGGATTAAAGAAGGTCACTTCTGCACGATTCTGATGCCAGACCTGCATATTGGGTGAAAGAAAAGCATAGTTGAATTTCTTCACAATTTGGAAATGCTCTAAACTCGCAAAAGCAGCTGACAAGACGCTACCAAACAAGACGAGCTGCAAAATCAATCGAAAGAATTTATGTGATAAAATCGACTGATAGTGCAAAAAGAAAACAGTAAATAGAAACATTCCTACTGAAGCCACAAGACCCATCCAATTTTGTGCAAAAACGGATATAACAGTACTATAGCCAAGAAAAAGAAGCAGCATCGGATGCTCCCCCATTTTCTGAAGAATACTTTTCATATCTCCTGTAAAAATCAAACTGATAATATATAAACAGAATACAACTACAAAAAGATAAAAGGGTAAAAAGATACTCAGGATAATTCCCAATAAAATCAGCTCTTTACTAGACAACCCTTTCAGCTTTTCAATAAAGCCTATTGATTTCAAAATGAATCCTTTCTCTCCAAATCAATTGATTCAGATAATAGTAAGCTACCCTTTATTGTACCACTTTTTTAGCAATTTGAAAACAAAGGAAACGTTTCCCTAGGTAAAAAAGGGAGCAAAAATACTAAGATTTCAAAACTCAATCTTAACGATTGCATTTTCTCTAAGAAAATCATGCCGTAAATAGTAGGCATATGTTAAAATAGTAGTAATAAAATATAGATTAGGCGCACTATCCAAACTAGATTCAAATCATATACTATTCTTAAAGAAAGGCAACACTATGAAATCCTACCAAGCTGTCTACCAAATCCTATCTAAAGAAACCGACTATATCAGCGGAGAAAAAATCGCAGAAGAACTATCCCTAAGTCGAACATCAATTTGGAAAGCCATCAAGCGACTAGAACAAGAAGGCATTGAAATTGATAGTATCAAAAACAAAGGATATAAACTGATGAATGGTGACCTTATTCTTCCAGAAATTCTAGAAGAAAATCTTCCAATTAAAGTCAGTTTTAAACCCGAAACAAAATCAACACAACTGGATGCAAAAGAAGCAATAGATTTAGGGAATGAAGCAAACACCCTTTATATAGCTTCCTATCAAACAGCAGGGCGAGGCCGTTTTCAACGTTCCTTCTACTCACCACAAGGTGGTATTTATATGACACTCCATCTCAAACCAAATCTTGCCTATGACAAATTACCCTCCTACACACTACTTGTAGCTGGAGCTGTCTACAAAGCCATTAAGAACCTAACTTTAATAGATGTCGACATAAAATGGGTCAACGATATCTACCTCAACAATCATAAAATTGGAGGAATCCTCACTGAAGCAATGACCTCTGTAGAAACTGACTTAGTCACAGATATCATTATTGGAGTAGGTATCAATTTCACTATTAAAGACTTCCCTCAGGAATTAAAAGAAAAAGCTGCTAGCTTATTTAAAACTACAGCTCCAATAACAAGGAATGAATTAATCATAGAAATCTGGCGTGCTTTCTTCGAAACACCAGCAGATGAGTTATTATACCTATATAAACAACAGTCATTCGTCCTAGGAAAAGAAGTTACTTTCACACTAGATCAAAAAGACTACAAGGGACTTGCTAAAGACATCTCTGAAAGTGGTAAACTTTTAGTTCAATGTGATAACGGAAAAGAAATCTGGCTAAATAGCGGAGAAATTTCACTAAAAACTTGGAAGTAATAGCAAAGTTATACAACAAAAAATAAACTATATAAAAAGGCTCTATAACATTTATAGTGAGTAAATCCCCTATGGATATTATGGAGCCGATTTTAATCGCTCTCAACATCAAAAAAAGAGAGTTATAAACTCTCATTAAAACGGAGAATAAGGGATTCGAACCCTTGCGCCAGTTACCCGACCTAACGATTTAGCAAACCGTCCTCTTCAGCCTCTTGAGTAATTCTCCAATTAATGGGCACGAGTGGACTCGAACCACCGACCTCACGCTTATCAGGCGTGCGCTCTAACCACCTGAGCTACGCGCCCAAGTTAAAAACTTGGTAATTGAACAAAGTTCAAAGCGGGTGACGAGAATCGAACTCGCGACAACAGCTTGGAAGGCTGTAGTTTTACCACTAAACTACACCCGCATACATACTATAAGTAAAAATGGCGCGAGACGGAATCGAACCGCCGACACATGGAGCTTCAATCCATTGCTCTACCAACTGAGCTACCGAGCCTTATTGCGGGAGCAGGATTTGAACCTACGACCTTCGGGTTATGAGCCCGACGAGCTACCGAGCTGCTCCATCCCGCGTTAATGAAAAAGGAGGATGTGGGATTCGAACCCACGCACGCTTTTACACGCCTGACGGTTTTCAAGACCGTTCCCTTCAGCCGGACTTGGGTAATCCTCCATACTATTCAAATGGACCTTGTAGGACTTGAACCTACGACCACTCGGTTATGAGCCGAGAGCTCTAACCAGCTGAGCTAAAGGTCCAACAAGATCATTATAGCGGCGAAGGGGATCGAACCCCCGACCTCCCGGGTATGAACCGGACGCTCTAGCCAGCTGAGCTACACCGCCATATATCGGGAAGACAGGATTCGAACCTGCGACACCTTGGTCCCAAACCAAGTACTCTA
>CAUQNI010000018.1:0-32312 GCA_963519555.1 uncultured bacterium | reverse complement strand
GTCCTTTGATGTTTCCTGCTGGAGTCCATGTACCGTTTTCTTTTTCGAATACATCGCCAGTTGTTGTATTGACGTATTTGTCGCCGTCTTTTCCGTCCGTTGGATTTGGATTTGCTGTACCGTTTAGGATATCTTTTCCGTCACGTCCGTTTGCTCCAGCTGCTCCATCTTGACCATCTTTAATAACAGTAGTTCCTAGAACCGTGTCTGTTCCTTCATCAAACTGATTATTCATATTCTTATCGCTATAGAACGTAACTGTCGTTTCTTTCCTCTCTTCATTACGATCTACTTTGACTTTTGGTGTTTCGCCGTCTTTACCATTAACTGCCGACGTTGGTGGCGTTAAGTCTACAACATCAATTGTAATGCCTTTTGTTATTGATTTACCTGCCTTTGTCGCTGTTACCGGGATATCAAATGATCCATCTACTGTTGGTGTCCCTGAAATAGTCTTAGTAGATTCATCATAACTTACTCCACCAGGTAATTTCGTTGTATCCACATTAAGCGTAGCTCCATCTGGTACTGTGAAAGTAATTGGACGAATAGATTTTCCTAGCGCAATCATTTGACGAGCATTTTTGATATCTAATGATAATGGATCCGATACTGAGTCATCTACTACCGTTACAGTGATAATCTCTTCCGCACTACCTTTACCTAATGTTTCAGAATCTAATGTGGCTTTTAAACGAACTTTATAGACACCTGGCTTGGTTGGAGTTCCACTAATTGTACGATTTGCACTGTCATAATGCAGTCCAGCAGTTGACTCAAGATAAGAATCTAAGTCTGTTTCTGGTAAATCCGCACTTAAATAACGAGCACCTAAATCTGAATGTTCACTGTGAGAAACCACCATATTTTTAATCGTTTCACCCACTCGAACTGTTTGATTATTTTCTGTAACATTAATACTTACCGGGAGTGGGCGAACCTTAATTTTGATATTCCCAGCAGCAACTGGAGAGGCATCTCCCATTTCAGTATAGGTCGCTTTATATGGAATTAAGTATTCTCCCACTTTAGATGGTGTGCCAGAAATGGTCCTTGTAGCTGAATCATAAGTAGCTCCTGGCGGAAGTTTACTTGCATCTACTTCTAATCTCGCTTTACTATCAGAAGGATTTAACACTACTTCGTCAATTGCGCTTAGAACTGTTTTTTCTTGTTCCTTATTCGTAACATTAACACTTAAATCTCGTGGTGTTACATTAATCGTTAAGGTTGCACTCGCTGTTTTATTGCCACTAATAGTTGGACTTGTTGCTGTAAAGGTTGCTGTATAAGTCCCTACTTTTGTCGGAGTTCCTGAAACAGTTTTCGTTGCCGCATCATAGTTCACCCCTGGAGGAAGTGAGCCTGAAGCTATCGATAACACCGCTCCATCTGCTTGTAATCGAATAGGAGGAAGTTCATCTAAAACTTTTACTGTTTTTGTATTATCAGGAATAGAAAAGTTTAGAGGAACACTTTCTACTTTGATATTGACATACGCATAGGCATACTGGTTATTCCCCGATTTGTCAGTCCTGTATACATAAGCATATGTTTGGAATGTCCCTACTTGAGTCGGAGTACCTGTGATTGTTTTTCTGTCCGTAGACCAGCTTAAACCTCTAGGTAAATCACCTCCAACTGAACTTACAGTTGCATTGGCAGGGATTTTAAGTGTAATCGGAGCTATCTCATTACCTGCTGTAAACGTGTAATTAGCTGTTGGAACACTAAAGTTTCCTGGCGTTACTGTCAAATCAACTACTTTAGTAATGGAAGCCCCATCTTTTGTAGCAGTAACCGGAATCACATAATGTCCTTCATATAATCCTGTACCTGATAATGTTTTGCTATTGCTATCATACAGAACACCATCTGGCAGTGTTCCTACTGTAACCGTTGCGCCATCAGTAGCTGTTGCAACCATATCTGCGAACTTAGTCCCTTCTGAAACTGTTTGCTTATCATTCGTTACAGATAAAGTTAAATCAGAAACTGGTCGAGGGGTAACTGTATAAGTAAAGCTAGTCTTAATCTGACGACTTTGACCTTCATTATTGGTATAAGTAGCTGTTACAATCGCTCTTTGTGGTGCATCTATCCGTTTTAAAGCATAACCTGTTAGACCTGTATTGTCAGCATTAGGACTTAGGTAAAGATGTCCTCCATCAGCCTCAACTGATAGACTCGTAATCTTGCTACCATTTGTCATTGAAACAGGAATAGTAGGGATAGCTTGTCCTTCTTGCCAGCTTTGATTGGAAATAGGATTTAACCCATCCATCACTTCGAACTTATAGGTACGAGCTGGAACATTGGCTCCAAAGTGTCCGTCTTTTGCTGTTGCAGTAATAGTATATACTCCTGTCGTTAACGTTTTCCCATTTTGTTTAACAATCTTATACTTCGTTAAATCTTGAGGATCTTGGATAATCTCGACCCCATTTGGCTTACTGTTAACCGTTAAAGTCGCATTCGCTTTATTCAATACCAGTTTTCCTAGATTCTGTTCCTTATCCGAGATAGGCACTGCAACTGGGATTGGGTTCGTTACACGGTAAAGCTTATCCGCATCAAACATAACATCAGCATTGGTTAAAGTATAGTTACTTTCGTCAGAACCACCTGGAGTTGTTTGAGAAATCTCTCTAGTCACTAAATTCAAATGATGATTCGACACCCGTCCAAGACTATCCGTCACTCGAAAATCAAGAAAATAGGTTCCAGCTTTAGCTGGCAGGCTTTTGAAGTTTAAACGATAGGGGGAATAGTCAGCTAGATCGGAGGTTACACTTCTATTTCCTGTTAACACATTACTTACTGATTCGTATCTACCATATATAAATACATTATCTGCTGTTGCGGGGAAATCTTTTACAAATTCAATCTTAACACCTGGACTACCTCCGGTTTGCTCTAGTTTAGTGACGGTTACAGGTGCAGTATTACCTACAATATTATATTCACTTCTCCTACCTGGTAAACCCAACCAAAGATTAGAAGTGTACTGCGGACTATCCGGAGTCGCATCCGCTATTGTTTGTGCACCGCCAGAATCTAAAAAATAACCAAACGGAGTTACTGTCATATAAGCTGTACCGGTTGTATTATCGTAAGCAACAGAATTTCCTAGTGCTTTCTTTCTACTATTTCCACTTGTCACCTCATAAACAGGCGGCTCTCTTATCGTTAGGTTAGCTGTAATCTTAATGGTAGGATTCCTTTTAGATTGAAGACCTATAGTATAGTTGCCTGCTCGAATCGTATTGTTTAAAGTAACCGTTTTGGTTAAATAACGGTCATCTTTTCCTCCATCATTATAATGAAAGCCTAATCTCTTAGCATCTGGAGTTAGTTCAACTTCACCAGAAGTAATATTTGTGAGTCCAATTTTATACTTCAATTCTATTGTGGAACCATCTTTCATAAACTCGTAATCAGGATTACTACGACTTGTTTGTGCTCCAAAATACCGTTCTATTGTCATATATGGGGCTTGATTAGTTGCTGTTGCCGTCGCCAACATATACCGAACTTCCCCAGAGTGTCCGTTTGCTTTTAATTCAGAGTACAAACGTTCAACAACAGTTTCCAATCGTTCTAAATTTGATTGTAATTCAGCTTTTGTTACGTTTTCTTTTGATAAGAATGCTTGAGCAGCAGTTTCTTCTTGTTTAGCTAATTGATAAGTAGCTTGCAAACCTGCTTTTGATAATTCACTTGGACGAACATTTTTCAATAATTGTTCTGCTTCAGCATTTAAAGCTTTGATTTCAATCATTGTATTCTCATAACGAACCTTTACTTCTTTTTTCGCTACTGTTTCTGTTGTAGAGACTGTTTCTTCCTTTTCCTCACTTGCTAAGACGAGACCAGATTTTTTATCAACATATTCTACCGTATCTTTAAGAGCAACGGTACGTTCTTTAGGTGTTTCTGCTTCTCCAAAGCCTTCTACTTCGTATTCAAAAATATTGTCGGCTCCTTCAACAATTTCTTTTGTCATTGTTGTTGGATTGCCTTCTGGAACATTATAGTTTTCTAATTGACTATTATTCGCCAGTTCTGCACCATTTTCTGTGACGCTAGCTTTTGCTTTTGCTTCAGTAGTTTCTACGGTTTTCGTCTTCGTTACTTCATGAACTACTGTGTGAGATTTACGATCTACATAGCGTACTTTGTAGACAATGCTCACTGCTCGTTTAGGGCTAGTTGCTGCATCCTCTAGTTTTGCTTCATTTTTTGTTGTAGTAGGTGTAGTTGTTTCTTCTTTTGGTTGCGATGAAGTACTGTTTGTAGGGTTCACTGCATTGCTTGAAGGATTCTCCTCATTCACCTTAGGTGCATCTATTAATTTTGTTTCAGGTTTAATTGCACCTTCTGTTGGTTGTGATGAGGTAACAATTAAATGAGCCGTCTCAACTGTTGAAGCATTGGTCACATCTGAAGCTGATGCATCTACTGGTTTTGGTTCTGGTTTTACATCATTTTCCTCTGCTTGAACGGCAGGCGCCAATCCTCCCAATAGTAAAGCAGTTCCCATTAAACCAATTAATACTGAACTTGCGCCGTAAGCTTTATTCTTACGGATAGAATATATTTGCTGCTGTTCCACTTTTTTCACGTTTCTTATGTCCTTCCTTATTTCTGATGTTAGTTTTTATGATTCAAATCAGGAATATAAATAATCTGCTTAGAATTTTCGAACAGTTCTTCTGAATGAGTAAGCTCATCTTCTAAATATTCTTTTATACGAACAAAGTCCTCTGTTTCTGAGTTCTCGAAAGCGCTTTTATAACGTAATAAAACTTCTTGTAACTCCTTAGATAACTCCGTCTTCTGTGCGATCACTTTGTTCTTAAGTTCATTCAATGTTTTCATTGTTCGATTAAAGCGTTCGAACTCATCCGAGATTGATTTATTTGCTGCATCAATCATCTCTGTTGCTTGTTGTTTAGCTTCGTCTAACAATTGTTTTGAAAGTTTTTTTGCATCAATGATAGCTTCACTAATCAGCTCTTCTTGAGAGTGATATTTATATAATTGTGCATTTAACTGTTCAACGGCTTCAGTCTTTCCAAGTAGTTCTTGTTTGAGACGATTATTTTCTCTTTCCAGACTTAGGATTAAGTCGTCTACTTCCTTTTTGTTATATCCAAAAAGGCTTCTTTTTATATCTCCCATAGTTCTTTCCTCTTTTGCAACAACTGAGTGTAGAGTCAGATTTAATATTCGCATTTCTTTATTCTACTTCTTTAAATCATCTCAGTCTGAGTTCCAACTAATTTTTCGCTCTCCTTCATCTCATAGATCCTTTCCTCTACTTTCATTTCGCTTAAGGCTCTAGGTACGAAAAACATATAGCGTTACAATACGTGATTTCTAACTGATTCACTTATTTTATGATATTTTAAGTCCCCTGCACATCAGGGTCATTTCTTTAGCACTCTATTATTCACATCCTTACTTCTACAATTGTTTCATTAGCATTGACAAAAACAAATATAATAATATATACAAACCCTTTGTTTTTATGCATAATTTTACACAATCATTTTACCCCCCCCCGAAAATTGTCAAGTGTTTTTATATTAAGTTTTTGTTAAATTTTCTTTACAAAACAAAACTAACCCTAAGTAATGCTAACATTAGTTAATACTCTTCAAAAATCTTTTCAAACCACATCCGCTTCGCCTTGCCATAGATATGTTATTGACTTCGTCAGTTCTATCTACAACCTCAAAGCAGTGTTTTGAGCAACCTGCGGCTAGTTTCCTAGTTTGCTCTTTGATTTTCATTGAGTTTAAGGATATTTTTAAAGAGTATAACGAAAAACCCACCAACCTAAGCTGATGAGTTTAAAATCTATTTTCTAAATTTCCACTGGCTATAAATCCCGAAACCGATAATCCAGATAGCTGATCCAATTGCTCCGACAAATGTAGACTCTTGTAAAAAGAGGGTTACAAAGACAAAGGCAAAGAAGAGCATGGTTAAAGGATTTAGGAAACGATAATGGGGCATGAGGTAGCCATCCGCCATAAAGTCCTGTGACTTGCGGTATTTAAGGTGAGCCACCATAATCAAGATATAGATAGCTACATAAACACCTGATGAAGAAGCTGTTATCAAGGCAAAGGCGTCCGAAACTCCTGGTAGGACATTGATAAAAGCAGCTGTCGCAATTAAAATAGTTGAGGCCAAAATTGCATTTTGAGGAACATTATAACGAGATAAGGTATCTGCTTTGATCGCTTTTAAGAGAGGATTTGGCAAATCTTGAGCAATTTGATACAAATGACGACCTGTTGAGTAGAGGGTTGAGTTTAGAGCTGATGCTGCTGACGTCAAGACGACAAAGTTAATCAAGGCTGCTGCCCATTTGACACCTGCTAGTTCAAATACCGTAACGAATGGTGAATCTGCTGAGGCTAGTTCTCGCCACGGAATAATCGCCATAATAGCAATTAGAGACCCCCCATAGAAAAAGGCGATACGCAAAGGAATTTCCTTAACTGCTTTTGGCAAGACCTGACGTGGATTTTTTGTTTCCGAAGTCGTGACCCCGATAAACTCAATCATGAGGTAGGCAAAGAAGACCATCTGGAAAGCCATAACAAAGTTGACACCACCATTAGGAAAGAGTGAGAAATTATCCGTAATATTGGCTAAACTCGCTACTCCATGAGGTGTCTCAAAACCTGTCAGAACCATAAAGATACCCGTCACAATCATAGCAAGGATAGCTACAATCTTAATCATAGCAAACCAAAATTCAACTTCTCCAAAGAGTTTAACAGCTATTAGATTGACCAAACCTAAAACAGTTAAAAATCCAACTTGAATTAACCAACTAGGCCATGAAGGAAACCAAAACTGAACGTAGTGCGAAATAGCCGTAATTTCTGCCATACCAATAAAGACAACAGATAACCAGTAAGACCAAACTGCAAAATGTCCCCAACCCTTACCCAAATGGCGAGTAATAAAGTTAATAAAGGTATGTTGCTCAGGATCTTGATAGAGCATTTCTCCGACCGCTCTCATCATAAGGAACATAAAAGCTCCTGTAATCAGGTAAATTAGAACAATCGAAGGTCCTGTCAAACTGATCGAACGACCAGCTCCCAGAAAGAGGCCTGTTCCAATAGTTCCAGCAATGGCCATAACCTGTACGTGACGATTGGTCAGACCACGCTCCATCTTATTTTGCTTCTTTTTTGAACTCATATAGTCTCCAATTCTTTTTAAAGCTAATACTCAATGAAAATCAAAGAGCAAACTAGGAAGCTAGCCACAGGTTGCTCAAAGCACTGCTTTGAGGTTGTAGATAGAACTGACGAAGTCAATAACATATCTACGGCAAGGCGAAGCTGACGTGGTTTGAATTTGATTTTCGAAGAGTATAAAAAGGAGTAATCAGGGCGTTTCCCTCCTTCTACTCCCTTTAATCATTAGGCTGTTTTTTCAACCTTTAAGATTTTTACATCATAGCTACCAACAGGTGTTTCGACGGTTGCTGTATCACCTGTTTTCTTACCAATCAAGGCTTGTCCGATTGGGCTTTCATTTGAAACCTTACCTGCAAAGGCATCTGCACCAGCTGAACCTACAATGATATAAACTTCTTCTTCGTCCTCACCAATTTCTTGGATAGTCACTGTTTTACCAATTGCAACTTCGTCTTGGGCAACAGAGTCGCTATTGACGATTTCAGCATAACGAATTTTTGTTTCCAAGCTAGAGATTTGACCTTCGACAAAGGCTTGTTCGTCCTTAGCTGCTTCGTACTCACTGTTTTCTGAAAGGTCACCGTATGAACGAGCAATCTTAATTCGTTCTACCACTTCTGGACGACGGACCAATTTCAATTCTTCTAATTCTTTTTCTAGTTTTTCCTTTTCCTCAAGTGTCATAGGATATGTTTTTTCTGCCATTTTTCTCAACTTTCTTTTACTTTATTTTTTAAAACAAAATTATGTGGAAAACCACATAATTTTAGTTTGAACTACTTGATTGCGTTAATTTATTATTGATATGTTGTGCAACATTTTGGTCATGTTCTGCCTTGTTCGTAGCGAAATATACCTTGCCATCTGTAACATCTGCTACAAAGAATAAGTTATCACTCTTAGTTTGATTGATACTTGATTCAATAGCATCCACACTTGGACTATCTACTGGTCCAGGCATGAGGCCTAGATTTGTATAAACATTATACGGAGAATTGATGGTTGTATCAATTTCAGTATCATCAGCCAGACTAATCTTCTGACCAAGTTTTCCTTCAGCATAGAGAATAGCAATATTACTTTGTAAAGGCATACCAAGATTCAAACGATTGTAGAAGACACCTGCAATCATCTTACGATCTTCAGTTTTCGCTCCTTCTTTTTCTACGAGTGAAGCAATGGTTAACAATTCATTGACTGTCAAGTTTTTAGACTTAATTGTACTATAGTGTGGAGTCAAGGTCTTATCCATGGCTGCCAACATCTCGTCAATCAAGCTTTCAATAGTTGTACTTTCCTTGATAGAGTAGGTCGCTGGGAAGAGGAAACCTTCCAAACGGTAACGAGCTCCACTTTCTTTCGTAGGTAAGCTTTCTAGTAAGTTTGAATATTTAGAAACTTCTTGACTGATAAAGTTGTCATCTTGAACTTTAGCCAAGAAAGCATCCGCAGTCAAAGGCTCTTTAAAGTTACCTTGCAATTGACCTACCGCTTGGGCAATTTGATCAATCGTGTAGCCTTCTGGAATCGTCAAGCTGGCTAGTACAGGTTCTTGTGCTTCAGCTGTACCACCCTTTTGCAATTCCTTGATCAAGTCATCTGTACTCATGCTCTTCTGCAAATTGTAATATCCAGCCTTCAAGTCTGAGTAATTCTTGTACTTAGTATACATACCAAAGACAATACCGTGTTTAACCAGACCTGCCTTTTCAAGAGTTGAACCAATTTCTTGAACACTGGCTCCATCAGGGATTTGAACTGTTACGTATTCTTTTGAAGTAGGATCAACTGGTTCTAATGAGGCTAGCACATACTGATAACCGAAGTAACCACCTGCTGAAACTAAGGCAAGAAAAATCAGTAGAGAAATGAAGAATGCCTTGAATCCAGATTTCTTCTCTTTCTTAGACTTAACTGGTTTTGCTACTTCTCTACGGCTACGGCGTGGGGTATCACTGATGATGTCCACTGTTTCTGTAGCAGGTATCGGTGTTTCTGGACGTGCTTGTTCTTCTTTTTTCTCTGCTGTCTTATAGGAAACAGCTACCCTTGTTGGGGTTTCATTATATTCTCTTTCGACTTGGTTAGGTCTAACAGGACCTGGTCCTGGTCTTGGTCCACTCTCATCTGCTGGTGAAGCAGGGACATCTTGACTTGGATGACTAGGAACTGCTGGAGCATCCTGACTTGGATGGCTAGAAGTCACTGGAGCATCCTGACTCGGATGACTAGGAACTGCTGGAGCATCCTGACTTGGATGACTAGGAACTACTGGAGCATTATTTATAATACTTTCTACCGCTGACAAGGAATCAGCCATCAAGTCCTCAGCAGACGGTTCACTTGTAGGAGTAAAAGCTCCTCTTTCATCTCCTGCTAGAGTCTGATCATAACTTTTTGATTTTTCTATATCTCGTAAAATCTGCTCTTTAAAGCTTAATTTCTCATCTTCTCTTGATTTTTCACTCAAAAGTTTTTCCTCCTCGTTGACAATCCATAATATTATATCTTAAAAACGAAAGAAAAGCAACCTAGCATGCTTTTCTGGCTTATTTTTTATACTCAATGAAAATCAAAGGACAAACTAGGAAGCTAGCCGCAGGTTGCTCAAAACACTGTTTTGAGGTTGCAGATAGAGCTGACGTGGTTTGAAGAGATTTTCGAAGAGTATTAGCTTCCCAGACCATATCATACCAAGTTTCCCCTGCAAAGGTTGACTGGGACAGGCCTTCATTGACAAACCCATGTTTTTCATAGTAGGCAATGAGATAGTCATGACAGGTTAGATTAATGCCTGTTCTTCCATCTTCAAGAGCCAGTTCTTTCAAGGCTGTTAACAATGTCTGACCCAGTCCGAGACCCTGTTCCTCCTTGACAATAGAGAGACAGGTGACAGAGATATAGCCACCAGGCTCATGGCTATGGTCTTCTATCTCTTCTGTAAAAGACTGGTCTTGCAGATGACGGTGGGGGCCAACTGGCCCTTCTATATACCCCATGATTCTGCCTTCTTTTTCTGCAACCAGAAAAGAGGTCTGAATTTCTCGCAAATGCGCCTCAAAAATAGAGCGAGGAATAGCTTCTTCAGCAGAGAAATTTTCTAGTTCAATCTCGACAATCCGATCCAAATCTTCTAATCTTGCTTTCCTAATTTCCATTGTGCCTCCAGATAAAAGGGATTAAACCAAATCATACTAAAACCCTGGCTAGTTGCATAAAGCGAAGTTTCTTCATCAATAAAACCGTTCATTTCAAAATAGGAAAGCAGCTCAGAAGGACTCTCCAAACGAATCCCTTTGTAATCCAGCTCAACTGCCACCTCTTTCAAGGCTGCAATGAGAAGCGTTCCCAAGCCCTGTCTCTGATGGTCAGCCTCGATAACTAAAGAATGTATTTTTAGACATTGCGGATTGTGTGGGTAAGGACCACCTAGAACATAGCCTAGAAGCTGATTTTCATCCCTAGCTAGAAGAAAGGTATCCGCAGACTTACGGATACTTTCTTCTAAAATATGGGAAGGTTGCTGCTTTTCAGCTGGAAAAGACGAAGTTTGAAGTGCCTCTATCTCAGCCAAATCAGAGTTACTTGCCTGAATGATCTTAATTGGAATTTCCATGAGAACACCCTATTGAACATTGCTTGTCAAGTTAGACAAGAGACGTTCAAATGAGTATTCATAGGTTTGAATGTCTCCTGCTCCCATAAAGACATAAACAGCATTGTCATGGTCAAGGAGTGGAGAAACATTTTCAACAGTGATCACTTGGTGTTTTTTGTTGATTTTATTGGCTAGGTCTTCCACCTTGACATCACCATGGTCTACCTCACGCGCAGATCCATAGATTTGTGCTAGATAAACCGCATCCGCTTGGTTCAAAGCGTGGGCAAATTCGTCCAACAAGGCAATGGTTCTAGTAAAAGTATGTGGTTGGAAGATTGCTACGATTTCCTTACTTGGGTATTTCTGACGAGCTGCATCCAAGGTCGCAATGATTTCTGTTGGATGGTGGGCAAAGTCATCGATAATCACTGTGTCATTGACAATTTTTTCAGTGAAACGACGCTTAACACCAGCAAATGTTTTCAAGTGTTCACGCACCAAGTTCAAATCAAAGCCTGCTGTATAAAGCAATCCGATAACAGCTGTCGCATTCATGATATTGTGACGACCAAAGGTTGGGATATGGAATTGACCCAATTCTTGACCACGGAAGTGAACTGTGAAGGTTGAACCAGTTGTAGAACGAAGAAAATCACTAGCTACAAAGTCATTACCTTCTGCTGCAAAACCATAGTAATAAATTGGTGCATCAGACGTAATTTTACGCAACTCTGCATCTTCACCATAGACAAAAAGACCCTTAGTAATTTGTTTAGCATAGTCGTTAAAGGCATTGAAAACATCCTCTAGACTTGTGAAGTAGTCTGGATGGTCAAAGTCAATGTTGGTGATGATAGAGTATTCTGGGTGGTAAGGCATGAAGTGACGCTCATATTCGTCAGATTCAAAGACAAAATATTTGGCATTGGCCGAACCACGACCTGTCCCGTCTCCGATCAAAAAGCTAGTGTCTGTGATGTGAGACAAGACGTGCGACAACATACCTGTCGTTGAAGTTTTTCCGTGCGCTCCAGCAACTCCCATGCTGACAAAGTCGCGCATAAAGCTACCTAGGAACTCGTGGTAACGTTTGTAGCTGATACCATTTTGGTCCGCATAGGCAATTTCGACGTTGTTATCTGGACGAAAGGCATTTCCAGCGATAATTTCCATATCACCGTCTAGATTCTTTTCATCAAAAGGAAGAATGGTAATTCCTGCCTGCTCAAGACCACGTTGAGTAAAGTAATACTTCTCAACATCAGATCCCTGTACCTTGTGCCCCATTTGGTGCAACATCAAGGCCAAGGCACTCATCCCTGATCCCTTAATTCCTATAAAATGATATGTCTTTGGCATGATTTCTCCCCTATTCTGTAATTCTTGTCAGATTCAACTCTTGGGCAACCCGACGTTCTTGTTCTTTTTGTTGATTCTTTTTATTGTAGATTTGGCTCTTCTTCAGAAAATCATAGTTATTTTTCTTTGGAGCAGGTGCTGCTACCTCTTCATTCTTGGTAGAGATAGATTTGACTTCTTCCGCCAAGATATAATGAGACTGGGTCAATTTTTGGCTATATTTGACAAATTCACCAGGATTTTCCTTTTGGAAAGGCGCTGTCGGTTGATTGCCCTGTCTAACTAGACTTGGCTGAGAATGGCGTCTTGTAGGAGTGATATCCTTTGTCAGATAGCTTGCTGAGCGTTTCTTTTTCAAGTCCGCACGCGCTTCTTCACGCGCTACCTCTGCATAGCTCTTTCCTTCTTTTTTAACCCCTAAAGGAGCCCTTTTAGGTTTCTCTACTGGCTTTTCAATCGGTTTGACTGGTTTTTCTTCAGTAATAGGAGCCCACTCTAGATAATTCTTATCACGGTATTCTCCCTTGATATTACTGATAAAGTCAGACTCATCATACAGGTCCATGACTGGTACCTCAGTCAGTATGACCTCATTATCTGACACCAATGGAAATCGTTCTTCTCTCATTTTCTATTTCCTTTCAACACTTCATTATAGCGTATTGTCTTGATTTTTCAAGTGCTGGCTTCAGAAATTCCTAAAATTTCTCTAATTTCTGCTAGGGTCAGACTGCCACGTGACTCTGTTCCATCCAATACTTGTGATACCAGATGTTTCTTTTGTTCTTGAAGTTCCTGAATTTTTTCTTCAATGGTTCCCTTGGTCACCAAGCGATAGACCTCAACCATTTCTTTCTGACCCATCCGATGGGCACGACTAATGGCTTGCGCTTCCACCGCTGGATTCCACCAAAGGTCAACCAAGATAACCGTATCAGCACCTGTCAGGTTCAGACCGACCCCACCAGCCTTGAGAGAAATCAGAAAGGCATCTCTTTCCCCTTGGTTAAAGGCCTTGGTCATATCTTGTCTTTCCTTGGCTGGGGTTGAACCCGTAATTTTAAAGGATGTCAAGCCCAAGTCTGGCAGTTCTTGTTCAATTTTCTCCAACATTCCCTTGAATTGCGAGAAAATCAAGACACGGTGTCCACCGTCTGCCACCTGTACCAGCAGGTCTCGGAGACTATCCAATTTGCCACTGGCACCCTGATAATCCTCCATAAAGAGGGCAGGCGTATCGCAGATTTGACGCAAGCGCATCAGACCCGACAAGATTTCCACACGACTTCGCTGAAATTCCTTATCTGACACTTGAGCCAGACGATCTCTCATCTGTTGCAACTGGGCTAGATAAATAGCCTTTTGCTGGTCTTCCAGTTCATTCTTATAAACCACTTCAATCAAGTCTGGCAATTCGGTCAGAACTTCTTCTTTCTTGCGCCGCATGACGAAAGGCTTGATAAACTGAGCCACTCGCTCAGCTGGCAATTTCATAAATTCTTTCTTGCTTGGCAAGAGTCCTGGCATGACGATTTGGAAAATAGACCACAACTCACCTAGATGATTTTCAATAGGAGTTCCTGACAAGGCAAAGACCGACGGCACCACAAAGTGTCTCAAGGTCTGGGCAATCTTAGTCTGGGCATTTTTCATGACCTGAGCCTCATCCAAGAAAAGGAAGTCAAAGGCCATCCCTTGATAAAGCTCACTGTCCTGACGGAAGGTGGCATAGCTAGTCACATAGATTTGATGGCTCTCGGCAAGAATCTCTTCACGATTAGCTTTCAAACCATGAACAACAGCCACATCCAACTGTGGAGCAAATTTCTGAAATTCATCTGCCCAGTTGTAAATCAAACCCGACGGAGCGAGAATCAAAACTCGACTTTCTTTTGTCACTTGGCTGGTCAAAAAAGCAATGGTCTGAAGGGTTTTCCCCAATCCCATATCATCAGCCAAAATCCCACCAAAACCATAATGATGGAGCATTTGCAGCCAGCCGATTCCCTTTTCCTGATAATCTCGCAAGTCAGCCTGAACTTGAGTTGCTTGTCGAGGGAAGTCCTCTGGATGCGTCAAATCGTGGGCCAGATTTTTGAATTCTTGTGAGAAAGAAACACGGTCTCGCCCTTCAAAAAGATGAGCTAAACTGTAGGCCAAGGACTTCCGAGCCTGCAAGGTCCCATCTTTTAATTCAAATTGTCCTAGTTCCTGTAGATTTTGGCGAATTTTCTTGGTTTCTTCATCGAAAAAGTAAACTTGATTAGACGAACCAATGTAAAAATCTTGATTGGCAACCAAGGCCTGCATGGCTTGGTCAATTTCCTCTTGGGCAATATCTTGAAAATCAAACTGGATTTCCAAGAGACCTCCCTTGGAAGCAATTTGCACTTGAGGACTCGCTAGGCTGTAAAGCTCTTCTAGTTTATCTGATAGGTCAACATTCCCGAGTTTTTCAAAGACTGGAATGATTTCGTGGAAGAAATGATAAACAGACTCTGCTTTTAAAGCCTGACGCCAAGATTGAAAGTCTGCTTCAAATCCAGCTGTCAAACAGACTTGGAAAATTCTTTCTTCTAAGTCCGCATCACTCGAAAATGGCAATTCTTCTAACTCTTGTCGGCTAGATACCTGTCTATTCCCATAATCAAACTGAATTTCTAAACGAATCCGATTATCTTCTTCCCTGTCAAAGTAAAAAGAGGGCGCAAACGTTTTGATTTGTAAACGTTCTGGAGCTGAAACGGTCCCCATCTGGCCAAAGAGCGCTAGACAAGAAGCCAACTTATCTCGGTCACTGCTATCAAATTGCAGGTATTTCTTTCCTTGTTGATCCACAGGTAGCGCTTTAATTTCCTTGAGAAGACGCATCTGTTGGTCTGTTAGAAAATAAACCTGTCCTTTATGGAAAAGCACAGCTCCCTGATAAAAGACATTGACCCTTGGACTCTCACTGATTTCCATTTCAAAATAATCCGAGTATTCTGTTACTATAAAGGCAAATAGATTGGCATCCGCATGCAAATCCTGAAAAAGCAGAGTCTGGTAGCTATCCACTTGATGGTCAAATTGAAAATGCGGCAAGGTCATCAGCAAATTCACACCCTGCTCAAAAAAGGTCAGAGGGAAAAAGAGGTGCCGACCCTGGTTTTGGAAAAAGAGGTCTGGAGCCTGTCCTTCCTCCATCAGCCCTCGTAAGAAAGTCAGAAGTTCTTGGCTAGCCTCATCTAAGGATTCCCAAGACAAGGATTCCTCATATATCTTACCAATCATATAAGACTTTCTCTGCTCGACAATCCTTAAAAAAAGTGGAATATCCCGAATGACGTAGTATTTTTGGCTATTGATTTGGCCGATTCTCAGGGTCCACAAGATATGATTGGTTCCTGCTTCCACCTGACCCACAGCTGACAACTCATAGGTTCGTTCTGATTTTGGAGATAAGATTCGGTCCAAAAATTTGCCACCCAAGGTCACCTTGGTTTCAACGGCCTCTTTTTCTTCATGACCTTCTTCCAGACTCTGCAAGATTTCCTGACCACGCTCATCATTTTTTAGAAAATATTCCAGCGCCGCCAAATGCACACAGTAGCCCCTCTTTTGGAAAAAATCGCAGGCACAAAAAACCAAATCATCCTCTAAACTATAGCGCAGTTCTTCTTCTGCAACGCGAGCATAGAGCCGATTGTTCTTTTCCTTGATGATATCAACCTTACCAGTTTCATAAAGGGCAACGCCTTCGATACGGACTTTTCCCGGAATCAATTTAGCCATATTTTTACCTTTACCTTATCTTTTTATTATACCATATTTTCCCCTATGAAAATAGCCTCCTAGGAAGACTTTTCTCCTAGAAGGCTGGATTTTTAACGTTTGGCAAAAGTCGTCACAATCCGCTGACAAACTTCTTGCAGCAGGGATTTAGGCATGGCTACATTGAGACGGGCATGGAGACTTCCTTCCTCCCCAAAATCCAAACCACGGTTAAGGATAACCTTGGCTTCATTTCTCAACAGCTCTTGCAATTTTTCATCAGTCAGGTCATAGGCTGAAAAATCAAGCCAAATCAAGTAGGTTCCTTGCGGTTTCATGACCTTGATTTTAGTTTCTTTTTCAAATAGATCGACCACATAATTGATATGATCTTCAAAGACTTGCTTGAGTTCCTCTAGCCAATCCTTCCCATAGCGATAAGCAGCTTCTGTCGCCAAATAACCCAAACCTGAAATTTCATGCTGATTATTGGCCAACTGACGTTTCTGGTAAACCACTCTCAACTTAGAATTTTCAATGACGGCATAGGAATTTTTTGTTCCAGCTATGTTAAAGGTTTTAGTGGCACTGCTCAAGACGATAGCAAATTCTTTAAAATCAGGATTGATGGTATTGAAGGAATGATGCTTGTGACCAAAGAGGGCCAAATCTTGGTGAATCTCATCCGAAACCAAGAAAACACCGTGTTTTTGACAAAGCTGGCCAATCTTCTCCAACACCTCCTTTTCCCACACACGTCCACCAGGATTGTGAGGGTTGCAGAGGATATAGAGCTTGACATCCTCTTCTACCAAATCCTTTTCAAGTCGGTCAAAGTCAATCTCAAACAGACCGTCCTTTTCCACCAAAGAATTGGTAATCAATCTGCGGTTATTCAACTTGACACTGCGAGCAAAGGGTGGATAGACAGGTGTGTTAATCAAAACGGCTTCGCCTTCTTTTGTAAAAGCTTGAATAGCTGTTGAAATAGCTGGTACCACACCCTCGATAAAGACAAGAGCCTCTTTGTCAAAGTGATAGCCGTGTTGTGTCGCTTCCCACTTTTGAACTTCCTTAATTAACTCTTCACTGGCATAAGTGTAGCCATAAACCAGTTGGTCTGCGTAAGTCTGCACAGCTTGGCGGATTTCAGGCAAGACCACAAAGTCCATGTCTGCTATCCAAGCTGGTAGGACTTCACTATCCGTTTCAGCCTCTTTCCATTTATAGGTATGATGCCCTAAACGATTAGGCAGGCTTGTGAAATCATATTTTCCCATAGTCTTATCCTTCCAAGGCTTGGCGCAAATCTGCAATCAAATCTCTAGCATCCTCAATCCCAATTGACAAGCGCAAGAGGTCATCTGTCAAACCATAAGAATGGCGCACTTCTGCTGGAATATCAGCGTGAGTTTGGGTCGTTGGATAAGTAATGAGACTTTCCACCCCACCCAAACTTTCCGCAAAAGAGAAGACCTTGAGGCTGTTCAAGATATGAGGAATGCGTGTTTCATACGCTACTTTAAAGGAAATCATGCCCCCACGACCAGTATAGAGAACTTCCTTAACTGCTGGAGAATTCTTCAAAAAGGCAACCACTTCTTGGGCGTTAGCTGTTGAGCGCTCCATACGAAGAGACAAGGTCTTGAGACCACGAATCAATTGATAACTATCAAATGGCGACAAGACTGCCCCTGTCGTATTGAGATTGTAAAAAAGCTTCTCGTATAGTTCTAAACTATTGGTCACAACCACTCCAGCCAAGACATCATTGTGCCCTGCCAGATACTTAGTCGCTGAATGCAGAACGATATCAGCTCCATCTTCAATCGGACGTTGGTAGATAGGACTGTAGAAGGTATTGTCCACCACCACTTTGGCACCTTTAGCATGAGCCAATTTTGCTAGTTTCTCAATATCAAATTCCAACATCAAAGGATTGGTTGGCGTTTCGATATAGAGAACATCCACGTCTTTTTCTAACTCAGCAATCAACTCTTCTTCTGTATTGGCATAGGTAAAATGGAAACGACCTTCCTGCTCCACTTGATTGAACCAGCGGAAAGAACCGCCGTAAAGGTCACGGACAGCCAAAACCTTACTTCCTACTGGAAAGACGCTAAAAGCCAATACAATAGCTGACATACCTGAGCTAGTAGCTAGGGCATAATCTGCTGACTCAATGGCCGCCAAGACCTCTTCAGCCTTGCTGCGAGTTGGATTTTTAGTACGCGTATAGTCAAAACCAGTAGACTGACCAAACTCTGGGTGCTGATAGGTCGTTGAAAAATGAATCGGTGTCACCAAAGCTCCTGTCGCTTCGTCTGACTTGATACCCGCCTGGGCCAAAATTGTGTTGATGTGTAATTCCTTGCTCATACAATACCTCCAAATCTATAGTAACTATTGTACCACTTATTTTCATCAACTCATTTTCTTCTTTTCAAGAGCTAGTTATAGTTTCAAGCTATACGCTTAGCTAGTAAAACTAAAAAGAATCCAGAAAATATTCCAGATTCTTTTGTGAAAATCCTTGCTAGGGCTTACTTAGACCGAAAGAAATCCTGTTGGGCTAAATAGTCATAATGCTCTTTGTTAAATTGATACTGACCCACACGCTGACTAAGTTGACCGACATCCACAGAAAAAATATAGGCTTCATTTTGATAGTTCCAATTCAGCCGAATTGTATTCAAGACTGGCTTATAAGTAAAATCTTGAACTTGATTCCAAGGCATCTCAAGGACTTGATTAGAGCGATTTTCAGTTATATCACTGATGTCCATCAAGTAGATTCCCTTAGGTGTGAATGCCAGAATCTTAGGTTTCACACTCGACTGAACATAGTAACTTCCTCCTATAACGAAAAAATCAATAAAGGATTTCAACCATGTCTTTTTCTTAAAAGCCATCAGAAAATTCTTTTGCCCTTCAATATGACAAGTTGAGAGAAATGATGCAATCTGTTTTTCTGTTGCAAACTCCATAATAGCGCCCATGATGATACCTCCATAACTATTAGTAAATAGGCAGATAAGAACTCTTCACATAAAAGAAGAACTTATCATTTGTTGCGTTTTATCTTACTTTTCCAGTAGACAGCATCCCTCCTATAAAATCATCCTAGCATGTGCATACTTCAATCAACATTAGGGAGATTTCGAACCTAGTTTTCCACAACCTTTTATTATATTCATTATATCATAAAACTAACAAACAATTTAAAAAATGTAATCACTTTTCTTCCAAATTTGCCATCATTCTATAAAAAACGACAGCTTCTTTCGAAACCATCGTTTTTCTTGAAAAATCCTTATTTGACATGTTTTGCCAATTCTTCTTGGGCTTTTTTATTAGATTCTTCTTTTTCTTTCAACCATTTTTCTTTGGCTTTTTCAAATTCGTCTTTTGTGACTGTTTTATCTTGTACTTTGAGGTATTTATATGATTCGATACCTTTATTACCAGCTAATGAATATGGTTCTGAGAAAGGAACTGTTTTTCTCAACACTGGTGTTCCACCCTTAGAAACATTTGGAATTGCTAAAGCACTATCTACCAACCAAGCTTGGATCTCAGCATATTTTTCATAGCGTTTCGCAAGATCTTGTTCCTTGTTAGCTTCTTCCAACATTTGAGTGTAGACATCTAGTCCAACAGCCTTGGCCTTGTCATTGGCTTGACCTGGCTCTAAACCTAGATTTTGCATCAAACCACCAGAATGAACGTTAAAGACATCAAGATAGGTTGAAGGATCTTGGTAATCAGGACCCCAACCACCGTTGTAAAGATCATAATCCTTCTGAGCTGCTGTCTGAGCCAAATAGCTTGAATTGTCATAATCTTCAGTAGAAAGTTGTTGAATATCAATTACAACATTTTCTGCACCTAAGGCTGCTTCAATAGATTGCTTCATAGAATTTGCCTCTTGGACACCCTTTTTAGCAGCTTGGTCAACTGTCATGTCCAAGTGGATAGGGAATTGGACTCCTTTGGCTTGGAGTTCTTTCTTAGCCTCTGCAAATTTGGCTTTAGCTTTTTCAGCATTGTAGTATGGATCCTGAGCATCCGCAAAGTTGATTCCTTGCCATTCTTTACCATAATTGACCATCTTAGAAGCTACTACTTCACCAAAGTCTTTTCCGTTGATACTTACGAAGTTTGGAGGAACAACCAAGTTACGCAAAATCTTAGTTGCACCCTCTTCTCCTTGAGATTGAGCGCCATAGGATGTACGGTCATAGGCAAAGTTAATGGCTTGACGGAAGTTTTTATTAAGAACCGCTTCCTGAGTCGATTTCTTCTCAGCATCACTTGTTTTTGAAGTGAATTTATAAGATTTTCTATCCAAGTTGAAGTTCAAGAAGTAAGATGTAGCATCTTGCAAGCTATAAATGATATTGTCCTTATTCTTCTCTTTAATTCCTTCAAAGCTTGAACTATTTGGATAGAGACGAGCGTAACTATAAGCCCCCTCGACAAAGTTACGAGCCAGTGCATCTTGGTCATTACCATCATAATAGGCCAATTTGACATCATCTACAAAGACATTTTTAGCATCCCAGTAGTTAGGATTTTTCTTGAATTCGATAACTGATTTTGAAACAAAGGATTTCATCAAGAAAGGTCCATTGTACAAAATGCTAGATGGGTCTACCTTCCCAAAATCATCCCCTTTTGATTTCAAGAAATCCGCATTAACTGGGAAGAGAATAGTTGATGTCGTTTTTGAGTTCCAGTAAGATTCTGGTCGTGTCAAAGTATATTGAACGGTTTGGTCATCAAGAGCCTTAACTCCGACAGTTGAGAAGTCGCTTGTTTTACCGTTAATGTAATCATCCAAACCTGCTACGGATTCTTGCACTAGGTACAAGGCTTCTGATTTTTTATCAGCTGCATATTTCAAACCAGTGACAAAATCTTGGGCAGTAACAGGAGCATATTCATCTCCATCTGCAGTATACCATTTAGCATCTTTCCGCAGTTTGTAGGTATAGGTCAAACCGTCTTGAGAAACACTCCAATCCTCTGCCAAGGACGGGACATAGTTCCCATATCGGTCATTTTCCATGAGACCATCTACCAAATTAGTCACAATATCATTAGTTGTTGCACGGTTTTCTGCTAGATAGTTCAAACTTGATGGGTCACTTACGTAAACATAGTTATATGTTTTTGACGCTGTACTAGAATTTCCACAGGCACTTAACAAAATACCTGCACTTAAAATGACACCTGCAAGTGTTGCATACTTGGCTTTAGACTTTTTCATCTCCAGAACCTCCTGATTTAAATATTTGTCTTATTATACAACTCGTGTTTTATTTAGTCAATAGCTTTTTTAAAAAAATTAATCATTCCATCTACAAACTATAGAAATTATTCTACAAAATAATAAAAAAGAGAATAATTTAATCATTCCTTGATAGAAACATTCAAATTATTCCTTTTATTTATAAAAAATTATTGAGAAATTCTTAATTTTGCTCGTAGGCGATCTGCTTGAGCTTGTCCAATCACCTTGTCCAATAAGCGAGTACGAAGACTCAAGGATCCATAAACTCCTCCTCCCATGGCACCGACAAGAGCTACATAAAGGAAACTCCACAAACGTCCACTTGGTTGGAAAACAAACCCTAAAATCCACTGGATGGCACCTACACCGATGAACATAATAAGGGTCAACAAACTGATTAAAATGGTTCGCTTCACAATCACCTTGCGCTTGACACCTGTTACCTTACAAATATCCCGATACATCAAGACATTAGGAATAATGAGACCGATGGTTGTGGAAATCAAAGGCCCGTAACTGTGGAAGAGGGCGATGGTAGGTATTTGCAAGACTAACTTGGCAATGGAACCATAGATAAAATAGAGAACTGCCTTGCGGTTGCGGAACATGGCCTGAAGCATGGGAGACAAAACCATGTACAAGCCTAAAATAGTAGACTGCAAAACTGCAAAGACAAACAAGCCCATGGCCAAACTATCTGGCTTGCCATAGAAGACTGTATATAGAGGTTCTCCTACCATGACCACTCCAACCGTTGCTGGCAGTAGGAATAAGAAAAGCATGATAATACTGTCTTGAACTAAGCGAGAAGCTGCTCTCAAGTCCCCCTTGACATAGTTTTCAGTCAAGAGTGGCAAGCCTACACTACCAATCGAGACCCCAACAGAAATCAAAATCATCGTGATTTTATTAGGATTGGCTGAGAAATAAGAAAACATGACAATTAAGTCTTCATTACTATAGTTGGTAAACCACTTCATGCTATTGATAAAGGTATTTTGGTCCAAGATCTGGAAAAGCTGGATAGCAGACCCTGTCAGGATAAAAGGAATGGCTTCCTTAATGGTGTCGACCAAGAGACGCTTGCTGTTTATCTTATCTCCTGTTTCAAGAACTCTTTTTAGTAAACCTTCTTTTGCAAGGAAATAAAGCAAAACTGCAAAACTAGCTACCATACCAACAAAGGCAGCAAAGGTGGATTGGGTAACCGCTGCTAGATAATCTCCTGAGCCCATTTTCATAATCATAAAGGTAGCTAATAGCATCCAGATAACACGAATGACCTGCTCAGCGATTTGGCTCATGGCATAAGGTTTGAGGTTATTCATCCCTTGGAAAAATCCTCGGATAACACTCATAGATGGGAAAATCAAGACCGCCCAAGCCAAGCTCTGCATGATTGGTATCAGGTCTTTCCCTACACCAGACAAGTCTGCTAGCCAAGGAGCAAAGACATACAAGACTAGGGCAAAAACGAGACCTAGTCCTGTCATAAAGCCTAAAAAGCTCCGAATCAGGGCAAAGCTATGCTCCTCTTCTCGCATGGTATTGTACTTTGCCACTTGCTTGGCAACCGCAACTGGAATCCCCGCTGTTGAAACCAGCAAGAACCAGGCATAGATATTGTAGCCCATGGTAAAGAGTCCATTGGCTGTAGCCGCATAAGATCCCATCCAGATGTACCAAGGGATAATATAGATGGCCCCAAGCAGGCGACTGATAAAGTTACTAGCCGTTAACCAAGCAGTCCCCCGTAACATCTGGGCCTGCTGGTGATTGTTTTCGTGCGACATAGATTCCTCATTCAATTTTGATAACTAGGAAAAACTCCTCATCTTCCATTATAAACTTTTCCTTGTTACTTGTAAATTTACGACTTTCGGTTTACAATAGAAAGTATGATAAAGATTGAAACCGTATTAGATATATTAAAGAAAGATAGTCTCTTCCGTGAGATTATCGACCAAGGACACTACCACTACAACTACAGCAATGTCGTCTTTGATACTATCTGCTATGACAGCCGCAAGGCCAAAGAGAAGAGCCTCTTTTTCGTCAAGGGAGCTGCCTTTAAGAAGGACTTTCTTCTTTCAGCCATCTCTCAAGGACTCGGTTGGTATGTGGCTGAAAAGGACTATGAGGTTGGTATTCCTGCCATTATCGTCAGCGATATCAAGAAAGCCATGAGTTTGATTGCCATGGAGTTTTATGGCAATCCACAAGACAAACTCAAACTCCTCGCCTTTACTGGTACTAAGGGTAAGACAACGGCAGCCTATTTCGCCTATAACATTTTGTCTCAAGGGCACCGACCTGCAATGTTGTCGACCATGAATACAACTCTAGATGGTCAGACTTTCTTTAAGTCAGCATTGACAACTCCTGAGAGCATTGACCTCTTTGACATGATGAATCAAGCTGTGCAAAATGACCGCACCCACCTCATCATGGAGGTATCTAGTCAAGCCTATCTGGTCAAACGCGTCTATGGTCTCACCTTTGATGTAGGAGTTTTCCTCAATATCAGCCCAGACCATATCGGCCCTATTGAACACCCTAGCTTTGAAGACTACTTCTACCACAAGCGTCTCTTGATGGAAAATAGCCGAGCAGTCATCATTAACAGTGACATGGATCACTTTTCTGTCTTGAAAGAACAGGTGGAAGATCAAGAGCATGATTTCTATGGTAGCCAGTCAAGTAACCAAATCGAGAATTCCAAAGCCTTTAGCTTTTCAGCAAGCGGGAAACTCGCTGGTGATTATGATATCCAACTGATTGGCCACTTTAACCAAGAAAATGCAGTCGCTGCTGGACTTGCTTGTCTCCGTCTGGGAGCCAGTCTTGGGGACATCAAAAAAGGAATCGCAGCAACCCGTGTTCCTGGTCGTATGGAAGTCCTGACTCAGAAAAATGGAGCCAAGGTCTTCATCGACTACGCCCACAATGGTGATAGTCTGAAAAAACTCATCAATGTTGTAGAGACTCATCAAACTGGAAAAATTGCTCTGGTTCTGGGTTCGACAGGAAATAAAGGAGAAAGTCGTCGTAAGGACTTTGGCCTTCTCCTCAATCAACATCCTGAGATTCAAGTCTTTTTGACTGCTGATGACCCCAACTATGAGGACCCAATGGCCATTGCAGATGAAATCAGTAGCTACATCAATCATCCTGTTGAAAAAATTGCGGATCGCCAAGAAGCCATCAGGGCAGCTATGGCTATCACAAATCACGAATTAGATGCTGTGATTATCGCTGGTAAGGGAGCCGATTGCTACCAAATCGTTCAAGGCAAGAAAGAAGCCTATCCAGGAGATGCAGCCGTCGCAGAAAATTATTTATAATCACAAAACAAGAGTCTGGGACAAAAGTCTAACCTTAAATATAAAAAGCGAACAAAACGAGTTATCTGACATTCAAAATTCGATCTTGTTCGCTTTTTTGTCTAATCTATCAATTTTAAAAATTTATAATAAAGAATACCTAAAGTCAAAATCTTTTTGTCCCAGCCTCTTGTTTTAGTTTTTAAAGAAAATTAATCGTTCCTTATCAAAATCGACGGTCAACTCATACTTTCCCTCTTCATTTTGGACAATATAGCCCAGGACGACCAAACTGTCCACAAAGATTTCACGGCGTTTCTGCATGAGCTGGTCTTTTTTGAGGAACTTCAACAAAAAAGTCGTCATATATTTGAGGGCATACTCAGGATTAACATCCCCCAAAATGGCATAGAGTTCCTGTTGTTTTTCTGTCAAAGGATACTGATGTTTGACCTTGTAGAAATAATTGGACAGGGTCATTTTTGTTCGCGCAAAGTCCGTCTTTTCAACTAAAATAGCGGCATTGGTCTGATTGCGCAATTCCGTCTCAAAACTCTGCTCCGACAATGCTTGATATACTGGACTATCTTCTCTGACAAAAATCTCTTGATCCAGTTCGAGACTATCAAGGGACTCAAGCATAGGAAGATTAAGATAATAACGCTTATTTTCTCGTAGAATCAAGCCAGCCTTTATATACTCTTCCATGAATTTATCAACTGCTAGATCTGGAAATTGAGCCTTGATTTCCCGTAGAATCACATCATCATGCTGGTCCAGATAGCGGATTAATTCTCCAAAAAATGGCTGTCTCGTCAAACGAGATGGATTAAAAATCTGAATCATGAAGATTCCTTTCTTTACATTCTAACAGAGGAGACGCTGCCAACTGACTAGGATTGGTCCCAGCTTGGTTCAGAGGAACAGGCAGACCTAGTTCTCTATAATACTCTCTCCAAAAATCACTAATCTCCTGAGTCCCATCTCCAAATTTCATAGGAATAGTTTCAAAAATCGGTAGGATTTCTGCCATATACTGGGAACAATAAAAACCAACTCCATCTGGATAGAAAGAAGCATTGTAGGGAGCTCCAAGATGCTTACAAGCTCTCTCCTTGACAGACTGGATGTCTAGTTCTGGGTAAACATAGAGGTCGTACAAGTGATTGGACTCAAAGAAGTCTGCTGGTTTCTGACAGACAACACCCGCCTGTCCACTAGCATGGTAAATCATCCCATCCAAATAAATGGCAACATGACTATAGTTGCCCGTAGAAGTCTGGATGGCCTTTCCCATGTCCGACTCATCTCTCACAAAAATCAAATCGCCATTGTCTAACATATTTCACTCCTAGAAAAAAAGGAGCCGAAACTCCCTTCGATATGATTCAAACTAGCCTTTCCTAATTTGAACTGGCACCCAGAATCCTAAGCGTTGAAGCTTTCAGTCAATTGAGGTACCACTTGTTTCTTACGTGAAACAGCACCAGCAAGGAAGGCATGATTGTTTTCAAGTTTGAAGTTGAAAGCTGCTTCGACCTTGTCCATGTTAGCACCAAGTGCTAGGATTTCTGAGTTTGAGTTGACGATATCTGTAATCATCAAGACAAAGTCAGAGTAACCATTTGCTGTGTTAGCAGCTTGCATTGCAGCTTCGATTTCTACTTGACGTTCCAATACTTCAGCGATATCAACTGTGTTTACTTGAGCAACACGAACATTATTTCCGTTCAATTCAAATGTCTTAGCATCGATGTCAATCAATTCATCAGCAGATTTGCTGGCCAAGTTTGTACCAGCTTTCAACATAGCCAAACCATATTCTTCTATGTTGACACCAGCCAATTCAGCCAATTCAGGAGCAATGACTTTATCTGTTGGGTGTGTTGTTGGTGATTTCAAAAGAAGAGTATCTGAAATCAAACCTGAAAGCATCAAACCAGCAATCTCTTTAGGAACAGCTACATCATGTTCTTTGAACATACGGTAAACGATTGAAGACGCAGATCCAACTGGCTCCAAACGCATATAAAGTGGGCTTGCAGTCTCAAAGTTAGCCACACGGTGGTGGTCTACAACACCATAAACTTCTACTTCAGCGATATCTGATACAGATTGTTGGAATTCATTGTGGTCAGTCAGGATAACTTGCTCTGCACCTTCTGCTTTGGCAGAAGTGATAACACGCGGTGCTTCCACACCAAAATAGTTCAAGACAAAGGCTGTTTCTTCATTTGGAGTTCCAAGGGCAACAGCTTCCGTATCCAAACCGTAAGCTTCTTTTGCAAGGTAGGCAAAGGCTACAGATGACCCAATGGCATCTGAGTCTGGATTTTGGTGACCAAATACTAGAATCTTAGACATGATAATACCTCATTTTGTTTATTCTCTTTATTGTAGCATTTTTTTCGCTTTTTGACAAAAGTAAGAGGAGTCAAAGGGCTCCTCACGATTCTTCAAAATAACTGATACTCTTCGAAAATCTCTTCAAACCACGTCAGCTTCGCCTTGCCGTACTCAAGTACTGTCTACGGCTAGCTTCCTAGTTTGCTCTTTGATTTTCATTGAGTATGAGTAAATTTCTATCTTGATTTTCAGATAAAAATCTTTCCTTCTGTGGTCTCTTCTTACGCTTGAGAAGGGCTTCAGCTGACATGGCTTCTTCCTTACTGGCAAAACCTTGGGCATAGATGAGTTTGACTGGCAAGCGTGCTCGTGTGTATTTGGCTCCCTTCCCACTATTGTGGACAGCGAGGCGTCTCTTCACATCAGTCGTATAGCCTGTATAGTAGGATCCGTCACGGCACTCCAGCACATACATATAAGCCTTATGATCCATAATAAATCTCTTCGAGTTCCGGCGTATAAGAGCCATCATCATTGTGAACAATGAGAGGTGGTAAGACCTTAAAGCCGCTTGTTGAACCATCCTTGATGGCCTCAATCAAAAGCATATTGGCTTCCTTTTCCTTTTTGGGATAGACAAACTGCAGGCGCTTAGGCGCTAGATTATAGCGTTGTAAGCTGTCCAAGATATCTAAAAGTCGATCAGGTCGATGAACCATGGCCAAACGCCCATTAGATTTGAGAATACTTTGGGCACTACGACAGATTTCCTGCAAATTGGTCGTGATTTCATGGCGTGCCAAGAGATAATGTTCACTCTCGTTCAAGTTTGAATGAGGATCCACCTTGAAATAGGGTGGATTACACAAAATCATATCCACCTTACTTCCCTGAATGTAAGCAGTCATATTTTTCAAATCATCACAGATGACCTGCATCTGCTCTTCCAAACCATTCAAACGGACAGAGCGTTCAGCCATATCTGCCAAACGCTCCTGAATCTCAACAGCCAAAATCTGTGCCTGAGTACGAGTGCTAGCAAATAGCCCAACTGCTCCATTTCCAGCACAGAAATCCACAATCAATCCCTTCTTAGGGAAACGTGGAAAGCGTGACAAGAGAACACTATCCACCGAATAGCTAAAAACCTCTCTATTTTGAATGATTTTAATATCTGTCGAAAAGAGCTGGTTAATGCGCTCTCCTGATTTTAATAATTGTTCTTCTTCCATGGTCTTATTATAGCAAATTTATATTAACATTACAAAGAATATAGATTTCTAACTAATTCTTCTGCTTCTTCAAATGTTGAAGGGCTTCCTTGGTCCAAATTGGCATCATTCTTTTGAGAGGCGAAAAGCCGTAGTTAAAGCGGTCGCTTGAAAAGCGTCTCCGTCTCGGAAACTGGTGCTTTTCTTCCTCCAAAGTGCGGATAGAAAGACTGGCTTTCCCTGTAAATTCATCCAAATCTACCACCTGAACTTGAACCTCTTCATCGACTTTCAAAGCTTCATGAATATTTTCAATAAAACCTGTTCGAATCTCTGAAATGTGAATCAGCCCCGTATCACCCGTCTCTAGCTCAACAAAGGCACCATAGGGCTGAATCCCTGTAATACGCCCCTTTAGCTTATCACCGATTTTCATCTTAGTCCTCGATTTCAATTGTTTCAATCACAACATCTTCAACTGGCTTGTCCATCGCCCCTGTCTCAACAGCAGCAATTTCATCCAAGACAGTGTAAGATGCTTCATCAGCTAGTTGACCAAAAACAGTATGACGGCGGTCTAAGTGAGGGGTTCCACCTTGGTTGGCATAGATTTCCGCAATCGATTCTGGCCAACCACCACGAGCAATTTCTTTCTTAGAATAAGGCAAATGTTGATTTTGCACGATAAAGAACTGGCTGCCGTTGGTATTTGGACCAGCATTGGCCATAGAAAGGGCACCACGAATATTGTAAAGTTCTTCTGAGAATTCATCCTCAAATGATTCGCCGTAGATTGACTCGCCACCCATACCAGTTCCAGTTGGGTCTCCACCTTGAATCATAAAATCCTTGATAATACGATGGAAAATGACACCATCATAGTAGCCATCTTTTGAAAGAGCTACAAAGTTAGCTACTGTTTTAGGAGCATGTTCAGGGAAGAGCTTAATACGCAAGTCTCCGTGATTGGTCTTAATAGTCGCGATAGGACCTTCTACTGTTTCAATGTCTACTTGTGGGAAATGCAATTCTTTTTCTACCATACCAAATCCTTCTAAGGCATCAAAAATGCCATCTTCTTCTAATGTTTTTGTAATATAATCTGCTTTTTCTTTGATTTTATCATGAGAAATTCCCATTGCGACGCTGATTCCAGCATAATCAAAGAGTTCCAAGTCATTCAGCCCATCTCCAAAGACCATGACGTTGTCTGGTTTCAAGCCAAGGTGTTCCACAACCTTTTCCACACCTGTCGCTTTGGAGCCTGAAATCGGCACAATGTCAGACGAATGCTCATGCCAACGAACCATACGAAGTTTGTCTGAGAGACTATCAGGCAAACGCAAGTCATCTCCTTTATCTTCAAAAGTCCACATCTGATAGATATCTTCTTTTTCATGAAAATCAGGATCCACATCTAAATCTGGGTAAATTGGATTGATTGCTTCACTAATCATATCGGTGCGAATCGACAACTTGGCATCATGACTCCCAACCAAGCCATACTCAATTCCTTCTTGCTTAGCCCAGGAGATATACTCCTCAACATCTGACTTCTCAATCTGATGTTGATAAATAACCTGACCTTTTTTATCTTCGATATAGGCCCCATTTAAGGTCACAAAAAAGTCAGGTTTGAGCTCACGAATCTCTGGCACGACACCAAAAATCCCCCGTCCAGAAGCAATACCTGTCAAAATTCCTTTCTCACGTAATTGCTTAAAAACAGTTGGGATTGAAGCTGGAATAAAACCTGTCTTGGAATTTCTCAATGTATCATCAATATCAAAAAAGACAATCTTGATTTTCTTTGCCTTGTATCTTAATTTCGCATCCATCTCACTACCTCTTTCAATCTAACTCTTTCCATTATACCATAAAGTAGAGAAATCCCCTATGTTCAAAAAGTTTCCAGTTTTTATTGTAATACTCTTCGAAAATCAAATTCAAACCACGTCAACGTCGCCTTACCGTACTCAAGTACAGCCTGCGGCTAGTTTCCTAGTTTGCTCTTTGATTTTCATTGAGTATAAGTCCTTTTATGAGAAAAGAAACATGTTTATGAAAAACCTCCATCATGCTCTTAATGTGTTCTCTTGTTTTCAAACTCACGAAAAAGAGGTCCACTGGACCTCAACTCGCTCCCCCATTTCAAAGCTCGTGAAAAAAAAGACCCGTCGGGGGTCTTAATTCGCTTTCTTGTTTTCAAGCTCATGAAAAAGAGGCCCACTGGACCCAACTCGCTCTCTCATTTCAAGGCTCGTGAAAAAAAGACCCATCAGGGTCTTTTCTTTAATCTTCGTTTACGAAAGGCATCAAAGCCATTACGCGAGCGCGTTTGATAGCTGTTGTTACTTTACGTTGGTTTTTAGCTGAAGTTCCTGTTACACGACGAGGAAGGATTTTCCCACGTTCTGAAACGAAACGGCTAAGAAGCTCAGTATCTTTGTAATCAACATATTCAATTTTGTTTGCTGCGATGTAATCAACTTTTTTACGGCGTTTGAATCCGCCACGACGTTGTTGAGCCATGTTTTTTCTCCTTTATAATTTTAGTTGTCCATTAGAATGGTAAATCATCATCTGAAATATCCAATGGATTTGTTGCTCCAAATGGATTTTCATCACGTGAAAAGTCTGGTACTGAATTTGTAGGTGCTGAATAGTTTGCAGTTGGTGCAGAGTAAGCTCCACCTGTATGACCCTCACGCACACTACGGCTTTCCAACATTTGGAAATTCTCAGCCACGACCTCTGTCACGTAGACACGTTGTCCTTGCTGGTTATCGTAACTACGAGTCTGGATACGACCTGTCACCCCGATAAGTGAGCCTTTTTTAGCCCAGTTAGCAAGATTTTCAGCCTGTTGGCGCCACATAACGACATTGATAAAATCAGCCTCACGTTCGCCATTTTGACTCTTAAATGTACGGTTTACTGCAAGAGTAAAAGTCGCAACTGCTACATTTGATGGGGTATAACGCAACTCAGCGTCACGTGTCATACGCCCTACAAGTACAACATTGTTAATCATAGTTTACCTTCTTACGCGTCAGTTTTGACGATCATGTGACGAAGAATGTCAGCGTTGATTTTTGAAAGACGGTCAAACTCTTTAAGAGCTGCGTCGTCGTTTGCTTCAACGTTAACGATGTGGTAAAGTCCTTCACGGAAATCTTTGATTTCGTATGCAAGACGACGTTTTTCCCAAGTTTTTGATTCAACAACAGTTGCACCGTTGTCAGTCAAAATAGAGTCAAAACGTGCTACCAAAGCGTTTTTAGCTTCTTCTTCAATGTTTGGACGAATGATATAAAGAATTTCGTATTTAGCCATTGATATGTTCCTCCTTTTGGTCTAATGACCCCAAGACTTAGCAAGGGGTAAGTGAGGTTCGCTCACAATAAACTATTATACTAGAAAAAAATTTTTTACGCAAGTAAAAACACCTAAATAAAAAAAGAAGATGACGAATCATCTTCTCAAAAACTATGAGTTTTTAGTCTTCTTTTTTCTTGCGAGCAAGAAGTCCAAATCCACCTAGGGCTCCAAGAAGTCCAAGCGCTGCGAGGCTAGCGTTAGCTTCTGTACCTGTGTTAGGCAATTCTTTTTGACCATCAACATACTTAGGTGTTGCTGGTTGAGTAGCTGAATCAGTTGGTACTGATGGTTCAGCTGGTGTTGGAACAGCAGGTGGGGTTGGAGTTGTTGGTTGTTCAGGAGTCTCTGGTGTTGATGGAACTGGTGCTGGTTCCGGCTTAGGCTCTAGTTTAGGCTCTGGCTTAGGCTCTGGCTTAGGCTCTGGTTTAGGCTCTGGTTTAGGCTCTGGCTTAGGCTCTGGCTTAGGCTCTGGCTTAGGCTCTGGCTTAGGCTCTGGTTTTGTATCTGCTTCATAGTATACATCAATTGTTTTATCATCTGTTGTTGATGTTACTTCTGTCGCTTCTACTCTTGTTACACTTGGAACTTTGTAGTTTGCTATTGATTCTGGTATTATTTCTGACCAACTGCCTTTGCTCCATTCTCCGTATGTAACTTCTCCAGTGACTTTATTTGTTGTTTTTGTTCTTGATAACGTCACGCTTTGTACCGCTGGATCTTTCAAGACTTTATTTGTACCTTTTTCTAGGTAGTTGATTGTACGTGTGATTACTTTTGTTTCCACTTCGTCTTCTTTTGATTGTGGATACT
>CAUQNI010000017.1:0-34477 GCA_963519555.1 uncultured bacterium | reverse complement strand
ACTATGTCGAACACTACCGTAAGGGAGCTAAAAAACAACTAGGAGAAAGCCAGCTAACCAAGAGCCAGCGCTATCAGGACTATAAGCTAGAGGTAGCTGATGCCCTCAATCCTCTCCTCTATAAAAAACAAATCAAGGAAGCCTATACCCAGCTGGTAGAGGAAGTCATTGATCCATTGAGGGTTGGGAAATAGATCTTCGAGACTTAGAATAGGTCTGTTTCCTAAAGTTTAGATGTATTCTAAGTCTCGAATGATCGCAATTCCATAAATTTACAAGTATTCTACGTTTCGAATAGCTTATCTGAGAAAGTTTTGAGGTATTCTAGCTTTCGAATAGTTATTTTTCCTAAAGTTTACATGCATTCTAAAGCTAGAAAGGCTAAAATCTAAAAATAGTAAGAGTCTCTATCTGATGGACGGAGTTTATTTCCAGTCAGATAGGGATTTTTTAATACTCTTCGAAAATCCAATTCAAACTACGTCAGCTTCGCCTTACCGTACTCAAGTACAGCTTGCGGCTAGCTTCCTAGTTTGCTCTTTGATTTTCATTGAGTATTATTTTGGAACTGTCTGATTTGTCCTGAAAAGTACATTTTAGATGGAAATAATGACAGTTGAGCGGACGGGGATTAAAATGGTTTGGAGAACTGTTAGAATGGTTGTATCAACTCAAAGGAGAAAAATTGATGAAGAAAGTTAAAGATGATGAGGAGAGTGTACTATGGTCACTTCCTGTAATTGGAATTGTATTGTTGGTCTGTGCATTGTTTCAAGTCTTTGTATTTAAGGATAGACCTTTGATTCAACATGATAGACAAGGAAGCATTGTAAAAACAGATCAAGAACAGGTCTATCTTCCAGAACTAATCCAGTCTTGGTTTGATAAAGAAGACAATAAATGATTTGTTAAATAGAAAGGATATCATCATGACAAAAACATACGCTATTCGCCCGCTTAGTTACAGCAACTTTACCAACCGTGAGTTTGAAAGCCTAATGATGGATACTCACCAAAGCTTGGCGACTTTTTCTAAGGCGAACAAGGATGAAGGCATGTATACCAAACATTTGGAACCCTTCAAGACCAAGCTAGATGATTTTCAAGCTCAACTTGCGGCGGTGGAGACGAAAGAGTCTAGCAATCTGACGGAAGTCGATCGCAATCGTGATAGTGCCTTGGTCGGTCTCTTTACCCTTCATAGAGGATTTGCTAAGATTAAGGATGCCAAGCTCAAAGAAGCTCATGAGACCTTGAAACCAGTCTTTGCCAAGTACAAGGACATCACTAAGCACAGCAACGATGTGGAAACGGCAGAAATCAAGAGCCTTCTCAAAACGCTTAGTGAAACACCCTATCATGAGGCAGTTACCAGTCTAGGACTAACTCCTATGCTGACGGCGGTGATTAATGCTCAAGAGGAATATGACCAAGTGGAAAGTAAGGCGCGTGTTCACAAGTCTGCCAAGGAAGTCGGCAAGACTAGACAACTCCGTACCGAACTTTCGACTAGCTACGACCTCTTTATGCGCTATACCGCAGCCAGTGCAGAAGCCTATCCTGAAAAGGAACACTTGACTCAACTTCTCAAAGAGCTGAATAGCATCCGAGATAGCAAGCGACGATTGACTGGTTCAAGTAAGAAGGAGAAAAAGGAAAAAGTCTAAAAATTGGATAGGTTTTCGATGATGAATAAAAGTTTTTAAGATAAAAGGAACTCATAATATTCAACATTTAAAATTTTGATATTATTAGTTTAATTATAGAAAATTTATTTAATACTTTGAATTCTTCTATTTATACTTTTTTTATTTCTAAACTAAAATAGTACTTGATTTGTTTTTCATATTATGTTATAATTAAGTATCAATGAAATTAAGCAGATTTATCTTGCATTCAAAGATTGCCTATATGGCGGTAAAACTTTTCGTTTCCACACGCATTCCTGAAATCAATAATTGATAAAACATGACCGTGATTTCATCCAAGCATACTGAGCGAGAGTTTACTGACTTAACAGTCAGATTTAACAAGAGAGAAACAATAATAGACTTAAAAAGACTGCATCTGTAATTAAGCGAGAGGCGGGAAACCGTACTAAATACAGAAAGGAATCTTTTAAATGGATTCAAAAAAAATTTCATTGAACTTTTCTAAGTGGTACAAAAAACACCCTGTTGTCAATTTGCTTGCTATTATTACAGCAATTCGTACAATTTTTTGGGTTGTGCAATTAGTATCTAATCTGATGATTATTTTGTTAAATTGGGTATTTGCTAATTATGATATTTTAGTTACCTTCTTCACTAATGTGAAGAATCTAGTTTCTTCTCTTATTTATGAAAAATCTTCTCTTATACATTGCTATAAGAGTTTTTTTGTAGGAAGAATATAATGGATTTTAAAAGAAGTATCTTATTTGGGGTTTCTAATAAGAAATGGTTAGCTGATTTATTAAAAATTGAAAAATATAAATTAACAAATATAAGTAGTAATTTTATCGGAAAATCATTTTTTAGGGAAGTAAATGGTAAGACAAGGGAATTATATAATGCAGGATTAATACATAAACGAGCCCTAAAATTAATTGTTAAATACATACAAAAGATTGATGTACCTGCTTATCTTCATGGTGGAATTCCTGGCAGAAGTTATGTAACAAATGTTGAGATGCACTGTGAGAATAATTTTGCAATTATTGTTGATATTTCAGATTTTTTTCCTAGCACTAGTGCCCAGAAAGTCTTTGATTTTTTTAGATATGATATGAATCAGTCTCCTGATATTGCAAAAATTTTAACTGATTTGACAACTGTCACAAAATATGAGAAAAGTTTTTTGCCACAAGGATATCCAACTAGTCCAATTTTGAGCTACTTTGCATATTATGATATGTATGAAACGTTGATGAGATATGCGAAAGCTAATGGTTTTGTTTTCTCTGCGTATTATGACGATTTAACATTTTCTTCAAAAAAACCTATACCAAAAAGGTGTATGAATAGAATAATTAAAATAATTGAATCCCATAAATTAAAAATAAATAAAAGTAAATCAAAAATTCGAAGAATAAATAATGTAAAAGTTACTGGGTGTATTATTGTTAATGGAGAGTTAAAATCACCTAGAAAACTTCAAAAAGAGACATATGACTTATATATGATAATTAAAAATGATGTCTTATCTACAAATGATTTATCTCGAATGCTAAAAAAATTTATTGGGAAAATCTCAGCAATTCAAATGATTGAAAAAAATAGAAAATTTCCTAATTATATGAAATTAATTAAGGATAAGCAAGCTGAATTAGAGGAACTAAGAGTTGAAAAAGCAAAGGCCTAAAATAATAAATGGGAAGTTATCGAGTATTTGGAGAAAAGAAAAATTAAAAAATATTGCGCCCCTGCGTGGAGGCTTTGCTTTCAAAAGTGAAAAATTTCAAAATACTGGGATTCCAATTGTTAGAATATCAAATATTAAATTTGACGGGACTGTTGGAGGGGAGTTTGAATATTACTCTAAGATAATTCCAGATGAAAAATTTGTTCTTAGAGGACGTTCAATTCTATTGGCTATGTCAGGAGCAACTACTGGGAAAATAGCGGTGCTAGATTCTGAGGAAGAATACTATCAAAATCAACGAGTCGGTTATTTCCAAAATACTGGGGAAGTAGACTATGATTTTCTCTCTTCTGTTTTGCAGACGAAAGCATTTACTAACCAACTAAATGCTGTATTAGTAGCAGGTGCACAACCAAATATATCTTCCAAAGAAATTGATTCCTTTGAATTTTGTATTCCAGACTCAATTGATGAACAATCCGTCATCGGCTCTCTTTTCCATACCCTCGACGACCTTCTTGTTAGCTACAAGGATAATTTCGCCAACTTTCAATCTCTCAAGGCGGCTATGCTCTACAAGATGTTTCCTAAAGCTGGACAGACAGTCCCTGAGATTCGTTTAGATGGATTTGAAGGTGAGTGGGAAGAAAAGCAATTTAGTAAACTTGTAAAAAGAGTTACTAAAAGTTCTGATTCTGATTCATTGCCAAAGGTTGAGTTTGAGGATATTATTTCTGGTCAAGGTCGGCTGAATAAAGATATTAGTAGCAAATTTGATAATCGTAAAGGTATACACTTTAAACCTGGATACACATTATATGGGAAATTACGTCCGTATTTAAATAATTGGCTTTTACCGAAATTTGAGGGAGTTGCTTTAGGAGATTTTTGGGTATTTGATCCAAATGGGAATAACTCGGATTTTATTTATTATTTAGTTCAATCAAGTCGTTATCAAAAAGTTGCTAATGATACATCTGGTACTAAAATGCCTCGTTCAGATTGGAAGTCGGTTTCAACAACTATTTTTGCAATTCCACAAACAATTGCAGAACAACAAGCCATCGGCTCTTATTTTTCAAACCTCGATAACCTCATCAATTCTCACCAAGAAAAAATTTCTCAATTGGAAACACTCAAAAAGAAACTCTTGCAGGATATGTTTATCTAGATGATTAGTGATTACTAAGTGATAGCTTTTAGCAATTATATTTAAAAACTTTAGAAAGAAACATTATGGAAACAACACAAACGTCCCAGTCGCTTTACCAAGCCCTGTGGAACTCAGCGGATGTTCTCCGCTCTAAGATGGATGCCAATGACTACAAGTCCTATCTCTTGGGCATGGTCTTTTATAAGTACCTGTCAGATAAGATGCTCTTTTTTGTGGCGGAGACTATGGAGGAGGGGAGTGAGAGTCTAGAGGCTGCCCTTGAGGTCTATCGCAACTACTATGAGGATGCGGACACCCACGAGGATCTTCTTGCAGTCATGAAGGACGAGCTCAACTATAGTATCAAGCCTGAGTTGACCTTTACGGCTCTTGTAGCACGTGTCAATGAGGGGACTTTCCAGCTGGAAGATTTGGCTCAGGGGTTTCGTGATATCGAGCAGAGTGACGAACTCTATGAAAATCTCTTTGAAGATATTGACCTCTATTCCAAAAAGCTAGGGGCGAATCCGCAAAAGCAAAACCAAACGGTGGCGGCGGTCATGAAGGAGTTGGCTGTGCTAGATGTGGCTGGTCATGCTGGTGATATGCTGGGGGATGCCTATGAGTATCTGATTGGTCAGTTTGCGACTGACTCGGGTAAGAAGGCTGGTGAGTTCTATACACCTCAACCTGTTGCCAAACTCATGACTCAGATTGCCTTTTTGGGTCGTGAGGACCAGCTAGGTTTTACCATCTATGATGCGACTATGGGCTCTGGCTCTCTCTTGCTCAATGCCAAGAAATACTCTCATAAACCGCAGACAGTAGTCTACTTTGGTCAGGAACTCAATACCTCAACCTATAACTTGGCTCGGATGAACATGATTCTGCATGGTGTTCCAGTTGAGAATCAATTTCTCCACAATGCCGATACACTGGATGAAGACTGGCCGACTCAAGAGCCAACCAACTTTGACGGTGTTCTCATGAACCCTCCATACTCTGCCAAGTGGTCAGCAAGCTCTGGCTTTCTGAATGATCCTCGTTTCTCTCCTTTTGGGAAACTGGCACCCCAGTCCAAGGCTGACTTTGCCTTTCTCTTGCATGGATATTACCACCTCAAGCAAGATAATGGGGTTATGGCTATCGTCCTTCCCCACGGTGTTCTCTTCCGTGGAAATGCTGAGGGAACCATTCGTAAGGCCTTGTTAGAAGAAGGGGCTATTGACACGGTTATCGGTCTACCTGCTAATATCTTCTTTAATACCAGCATTCCGACCACGGTTATCATTCTCAAAAAGAATCGTACCAATCGTGATGTCTACTTTATCGATGCTTCTAAGGAGTTCGATAAGGGGAAAAATCAGAATATCATGACGGACACTCATATCGAGAAGATTCTGGAAGCCTACAAGTCTCGTGAGAAGATTGACAAGTTTGCCCATCTAGCGAGTTATGAAGAAATCGTCGAAAATGACTACAACCTCAATATCCCTCGCTATGTAGATACCTTTGTGGAAGAAGAAGTCGAGCCACTGACAGATATCGTCAGCAAAATTAACGACACAAATAAAGCAATCCAAAATCAAACCGCTTCTTTACTAGAGATGCTGAACCAACTCCACGGAACCACATCAGAAGCCGATGCTGAACTCAAAAAGTTTTTGAAAGAGTTTGAAGGGTGATGGGGATAATTTACCTAAATTTTAAAAATAATTGAAAAAGTAAAAAATCCTTGAATTATTTGTTAAAAACGGTATAATAGAATTAATAGGACCGCCCACCTCTCTTTGATGTGACAAGGCGGACATTTTTTTATACGGAAGTTACTATGAAAATTAAAGAATTTAAAACTTGGGATGAGCAGGTGGCCAAATTAATTGAGCACGGATGTAAAGATATCAAATCAAATGAGTATGCGATTGATATTTTACAAAAGGTTAATTATTATCGGCTGACTGCTTATTTTTTACCTTTTCGTGACAAAGAGACGCAGAAGTATGATTCCAGCAAGGTTTCTTTGGAGAAAATTTATGGAATTGCTTGTTTTGATGCAGAGTTACGTTTGCTTATTTTCAAGTATTTAGAGGACATTGAGTTGTATTTTAGGACTCAAGTCGCCTATCATCATGGAAATAAATACGGAGCTTTAGCTTATAAAGAATCTACTGCTTTTAATAAATTTCATAAACAGAATGAATTTTTAGGAAATGTTGAAAAGGAGTTGGAGCATAGGAAGAAAATCCCTATTTATAAGCATCATCAGCGAAAATATGATGGAGAATTTCCTATTTGGGTTTTAGTAGAATTTTTTACTTTTGGAATGACTTCGAAATTTTTTGCAGATTCTCCGATAGGTATCCAGCAAGATATTGCTAAAAATGTTGGTATAAAGTCCACTCAAGTTAGAACCTATCTAGAAGTTGCAGTGGTTCTAAGAAATTACTGTGCCCACTATAATCGATTATATTATACAAGTTTCACAAAGGTACCTGGTCAACTCCCTACTTTCATGAACGAAAATAGTAAATTGAAAAATAGACTAATGGCACAACTTTATGCAGTTAAAAGCCTCTATCCTGATAAGAAAAAATGGAATGAAGGATTTTTATGTGAATTGTCAGCGCTCATTAAACGCTATCAAGCAGTTATTCATCTGCATCATATTGGATTTGTGGAGGAGTGGGAAGAAGTACTAAAGAAATGAGGGAGTATGATATGAACATTCTAGAAGAAATCCGAAACTGTCCTATTGAGTGGAAAGAGTTGGGGGAAGTGGCGTTTCTAAAACGTGGAAAAGCAATTACCTCATTTACTTGAAAAACGAAGCACTTATGTAGAAATTCGAGATGAATTTTTGAATCTTAAGAACTATGAAAAGGCCAAGGATTTGGATGTTGATCTTTCAGATGTTGAATTTGAAATCGAACTCCTAAAAACAGATGAGATTAACCTAGACTATATCTTAGCATTGATTGTTGAAAAATCGAAGAATTCTGAGTCTAAAGAAGCAATGAAAGCAGAAGTTAGTCGTGTAATTCGTTCTAGTATCGATATTCGTGCCAAAGAAGAGTTGGTTATCGGATTTATCAATGACACCGATTTGCAAAAATTGAAAGATCATGATGGGATTATCAATGCTTTCTACGAATATGGCAAGGAGCGCAAGAAAATCGCGATTCACGACCTAGCCGAGACTGAGAAACTTGTAGCTAATTATCAATTATTCATCGATAAATCAATTCAACGCGGTTATGCTGAAAATAGTGGGACTGATTTGGATTCGATTATTCCACCAACTTCTCGTAGACAGGGAGCGCGTGAACGGAAAAAGCAAGAAGTTTTACGTAAGATTCAGTTGTTAGTAGAGACATATTCAGGTATTTAAGGATTGTCAAACAAGGTTTATTAGAAAAATCAGGAACTACAAAAAACACTCTTTATTCGCTCCTAATTCGCTCATTTTTAAGATACAACTTTGTTTCCATGTTTCCTGGAAACTGATAGAAAACAAGGAGAAATATGGAAGCAACTAACCAAAAATCCCAGTGCCAACAACTCTGGGCTAGAAACAAATACCTCGTGTTGAGCCATTCCAGCAATATTTACAATGAGATTCGTCAGTATCTCAGCAAGAAGCGGTGGAGGTGAGTAAGGTTCAAGAGATGATTGACCGTGCCTGTCAAATCCCAGAACATAGGGGTCAGGTTTGCAATGCCTTTCAGCACATTTGGGGATATTTTAAAAATAAAGCGACAGATGCTGAGCGTAAGGACTATATGATCTTGCTGGATCGCTACCGCTTTGGTCAGGTTTCCAAGGAAGATGTGATTGCTAAGACGAGAGAGTTGCTTGAACGCTATCCCAATACCTACTTGCAACATTCGACCTTACTGAAAGGAGACTCCCATGAGACTTTGGCATGAGGCTTTGATTTCACAACTTCCCCGTCCACAGCTTTTGGGGCAACATCGAGAGTGTTGCGCCTTACGTGGCAATGGCTGGGGCAGAAAGCATGCGACGGTGGATTATGTCTTTACCCACTCGCCCTATCGTCTCTATGCCTATCATCGTTTGATCATGGAGGAGATGGCTGACCGTGGCTACAATGTCAATCCAGAGTGGCTCGATAAGAACTACCGTGGTAAGACTTGCCCTTTCTATGAAGATTTAGCTGAGGAGAAGTTGACTCGCCCTATATACAGCGAACATGACGATGCCTACCATGAGGAGTGTCTAGCTAATCTCCGAGAGAAGGGGATAGAGTTGGAATAATAGTAAGGATTGTCTTCAATTTATAACTCTTCCCGTAATTTTTTTCGAATAATAAAGATGAGACCTTTGGAATTTTTCTAAGGTCTTCTTTTTATGAATGTTAGGATTTACTTTTAATAACTTTTGAGTTATAATTTCTGAGAAAACACAGCGTGAACTGAAAGACTTAAAAGAAAGAGGGTTAAGTGATGAAGAATAGTGCCGTTGGGAGTAATTGGAAGGATGTCCGATCTGAAATCTTTACCAAGGAGGAAATTCTTGAAAGTGATATGCGAGTGGCTATCATGAGTGAGTTGATTGAAGCCAGGCATAAGCAAGGAATCAGTCAGAAAAAGCTAGAGGAACTCAGTGGAGTGAGTCAACCTGTCATAGCTAGGATGGAAACAGGAAAGACTAGTCCTCAGTTGGACACAGTATTAAAAGTCCTAGCCAGTTTAGGAAAGACACTAGCAGTCGTCCCACTTGAACAGAGAAAGAGTTGATAGGGATGAAATTACTTGGTTGGCTAAAATAATCCACTGGATAATTTTACCTCCCGTCCGTACTTTTTAAGGGAAATATCAAAATTACAAAAAAATCAACCTATAGTCTTTTCTAATAACAAGTCATAGTCACTTATAAGAATTATTAATAACGAGTTTGAGTATTCTAACTGGGATACAGCTATAAAACAAGCTATACAAAGGATTTGAGGCAGTTGTCTCAGGTCCTTTTCTTTTGTCTAAAACAGAGATATAGTTTCAAACTATATCAAAGCCTAATTTTTTACAATTATACAGACGCATTCTTTTCTGTTAAGATAGTTTCAACAACAAATTTTGGAGGACACATCATGTCAACTACAATCATCGGTTTCCCTCGTTTGGGCGAATTCCGCGAATTAAAATTTACAACTGAAAAATACTTTAGAAAAGAAATCTCAGAAGAAGAACTTTTGGCAGCCGCAAAAGAATTGCGTGCTAAACACTGGAACATTGTCAAAGAAAAAGGCATCATTGAAATCCCATCAAATGACTTTTCTCACTATGACAACTTCCTAGATGCAGCTTTCCTTTTCAACGTAGTACCTGCTTCAGTTCAAAACTTGGACTTGTCTGACCTTGAGCGCTACTTCGCTTTGGGTCGTGGTTACCAAGGAGAAAAAGGGGACGTTCGCGCCCTTCCAATGAAGAAATGGTTCAACACCAACTACCACTACATCGTTCCTAAATTTGAAAAAGACACTCAAGTCAAACTTGCAGGTCACAAAATCTTTGATGAGTTCCAAGAAGCTAAAGAACTTGGATTGAACACTCGTCCAGTTCTTGTAGGTCCATTCACTTTCCTTCAATTGTCAGACTTTGAAGAAGGTGTGAAAGCAGAAGACTTCGTAGATAGTTTAGTAGCTGCTTACCAAGAAGTTTTTGCTAAATTGTCTGAACTTGGTGCGACTCGTATCCAACTCGACGAAGCTGCTCTTGTAAAAGATTTGACAGCTGAAGAAAAAGCTCTCTTCTTGAACCTCTACAACAAACTCTTGGCTGACAAAAAAGGTCTTGAAGTATTGCTTCAAACTTACTTCGGAGACGTTCGTGACGTTTACGCTGACCTTGTGAACTTGCCAGTAGATGCTATCGGTCTTGACTTTGTTGAAGGTAAGAAAACTCTTGAACTCGTTAAAGGTGGTTTCCCAGCTGACAAGACTCTTTATGCAGGTATTGTCAATGGTAAAAACATCTGGCGCAACAACTACGAAAAGAGCTTGGCTGTTCTTGAGCAAATCCCAGCTGAAAACATTGTCTTGACAAGCTCATGCTCACTTCTTCATGTGCCATTTACAACTGCTAATGAAGAATTTGAACCAGCAATCTTGAACCACTTTGCCTTTGCAGTTGAAAAATTAGACGAAATCCGTGATTTGGATGCTATCCGCAATGGTCAAGGTTCAGAAGCTCTTGCAGCTAACAAAGAACTCTTTGCGACTGAGCGTGTTGGTGTCAATGCGGAACTTCGTGCGCGTATCGCTGGTTTGACAGACGCTGACTACACTCGTTTGCCAGCCTTTGCAGAACGTGAAGCTATCCAAGAAGAAGCTTTCAAACTTCCAGCTCTTCCAACAACAACTATCGGTTCATTCCCTCAAACAAAAGAAGTTCGTGCTAAACGTTTGGCTTACCGTAAAGGTGAATTGTCTCAAGAAGAGTACGACGCTTTCCTTGCTGAAACGATCGACGAATGGATCAAGTGGCAAGAAGATATCGACTTTGATGTCCTTGTTCACGGTGAATTTGAGCGTAATGACATGGTTGAGTACTTCGGTCAAAACTTGTCAGGTTACCTCTTCTCTAAAAACGGTTGGGTACAATCATACGGTATGCGTGGGGTGAAACCACCAATCATCTGGGGTGATGTCACTCGTCTTAACCCTATCACTGTGAAATGGTCTAGCTATGCACAAAGCCGTACAAACAAACCTGTTAAAGGTATGTTGACTGGACCTGTTACCATCCTTAACTGGTCATTCCCACGTGAAGACATCTCTATCAAGGATTCAACTCTTCAAATCGCCCTTGCTATCAAGGATGAAGTGCTTGACCTTGAAGCTGCTGGTGTGAAAATCATCCAAATCGACGAGGCTGCTCTTCGTGAAAAATTGCCACTTCGTCGTAGCGACTGGTACGAAGACTACCTTGACTGGGCAATTCCTGCCTTCCGCTTGGTACACTCAACAGTAGCGCCAGATACACAAATCCACACTCACATGTGTTACTCAGAATTTACAGATATCATCCCAGCTATCGACAACATGGATGCGGACGTTATTTCCTTTGAAGCTAGCCGTTCAAACCTTGAAATCTTGGACGAACTCAAAGCGAAAAACTTCCAAACAGAAGTGGGACCTGGGGTTTACGATATCCACTCACCTCGTGTGCCAAATGAAGGCGAAATCGACCATACAATCGAAGCCATCCTTGCTAAAGTGCCAAGCAAGAAAGTTTGGATCAACCCTGACTGTGGTCTGAAAACACGTGGTATTCCAGAAACAAAAGAAAGCTTGATCCGCCTTGTTGAAGCAGCTAAAGCTGCGCGTGAGAAATTGTAAGATAAGGATTTCTCTAGAAGCGCTGTTTGGTCAATCTGCCTGTTTCACTTGGATTCTAGGAATCCAGCTAACGAAAAAATCAACTAGAAAAGGATAATGACTATGTCACGCCAAACACCGTCACTCTCATTTGAAGTGTTCCCTCCTAACCCAGCCGTGGGTAATGATAAAATTATTTCTGCTCTTCAAGATATGCAGGAGTTGGCACCTCACTTTATCAGTGTAACTGCCAGCAATAATAAATTTAATATCAAGGAAACGACGGTTCGTTTGGCTGACTTTATCCAAAATGACTTGGCGATTCCGACTATTGCTCACTTGCCAGCCATCTATTTGACTAAGGACAAGGTTGCTGAGACCATTGCTGACTTGGACAAGGTTGGGGTGCAGAAAATCTTGGCTCTTCGTGGGGATATTATTCTAGATGTGGAGCCGCAAAAGGATTTTTGCTATGCAACTGACTTGATTGAGTTCATCAAGGAACAAGCCCCTCACTTTGATATTGTTGGTGCTTGTTATCCAGAAGGACATCCAGATTCACCAAATCAGATTTCAGATATTCAAAATCTTAAGAAGAAAGTGGATGCAGGCTGTTCGAGCCTTGTAACTCAGCTTTTCTTTGACAATGAGCGCTTCTATGATTTTCAAGACAAGTGCATCTTGGCTGGGATTGATGTTCCCATTCATGCAGGGATTATGCCTATTCTGAATCGAAATCAGGCTCTCCGTCTCTTGAAGACTTGTGAGAATATCCATCTTCCACGCAAATTTAAAGCCATCTTAGACAAGTATGAGCATGACCCTGAGTCGCTCAGAGCAGCAGGACTTGCCTATGCGGTGGACCAAATCGTGGACTTGGTAACTCAGGATGTTGCCGGTGTGCATCTCTACACCATGAACAATGCGGATACAGCAAAATACATCCACCAAGCAACCCATGCCTTGTTTAATCATCAGTCTCTAGGATAATAAAAAGCAAACCATTCTTCTCAAGTGAGGGGAATGGTTCCTTTTTAATGGTAAAGACCGCACTTTTTAAGAAAAATATGATAAAATAGACTCTGTACGTACTTGATACAAAGATGAGGGTATTAAAAAATACAATGCATTTAAACTGTAAGGATTAGCGAAACGAACGAGTCAAATCGATGTTATTTGACGAGAGAGTTAGCAAAGCATTTAGCTAATCGCCTGATAGCGATTAGCGTGAAAGGATTAGATGCTTTAGTATCAAATCTTTCTAATGATTTGTATCTTGAGAATTGAACACGCCTACAACTCTTTGGAAAAAGATAAATCTGCCTAGGAGCAGTCGCTCCGTCGTTCGATTTCCTATTTTCCTTTGAGTTGCTTGACGGCTTAGTATCTTGATTTTTGTAGGCAAGGCGTATAATTTCATCAATCAAAAGGGGATTAAAATGACAAAACAAGTGTTTCAAACGACTTTTGCGGGTCGTGAGTTAATTGTAGAGACTGGTCAGGTTGCTAAGCAAGCAAATGGCTCTGTTATCGTACGTTACGGTGAGTCAACTGTCTTGACTGCGGCCGTTATGTCTAAGAAGATGGCAACTGGGGATTTCTTCCCACTCCAAGTCAACTATGAAGAAAAAATGTATGCAGCTGGGAAGTTTCCTGGTGGCTTTATGAAACGTGAAGGGCGTCCTTCAACAGATGCGACTTTGACAGCGCGTTTGATTGACCGTCCAATCCGTCCTATGTTTGCGGAAGGTTTCCGTAATGAAGTACAGGTCATCAACACCGTGCTTTCTTATGATGAAAATGCTTCTGCACCAATGGCTGCTATGTTTGGTTCATCCTTGGCACTTTCTATCTCAGATATTCCATTTGACGGCCCAATCGCTGGGGTACAAGTGGGCTATGTAGATGGCCAAATTATCATCAACCCAACTCAAGCACAAGCGGAGCGTTCGCTTCTTGAATTGACAGTAGCTGGTACCAAACACGCTATCAACATGGTTGAGTCTGGTGCCAAAGAATTGTCAGAAGAAATCATGTTGGAAGCCCTCCTCAAAGGGCACGAAGCAGTCAAAGAATTGATTGCCTTCCAAGAAGAAATCGTTGCCGCAGTTGGTAAGGAAAAAGCAGAAGTGGAATTGCTTCATGTAGATGCTGACTTGCAGGCTGAGATCATCGCAGCCTACAACAGTGACCTCCAAAAAGCGGTTCAAGTAGAAGAAAAATTGGCTCGTGAAGCTGCAACTCAAGCAGTTAAAGATCAAGTGACTGCTGTGTATGAAGAAAAATATGCAGACCACGAAGAATTTGACCGTATCATGCGTGATGTGGCTGAAATCTTGGAACAAATGGAACACGCTGAAGTGCGCCGTTTGATCACAGAAGACAAGGTGCGTCCTGATGGCCGTAAGGTCGATGAAATCCGTCCTTTGGATGCGGTTGTTGACTTTCTTCCTCGTGTGCACGGTTCAGGTCTCTTCACTCGTGGGCAGACTCAAGCCCTTTCAGTCTTGACCTTGGCTCCAATGGGGGAAACTCAAATCATTGATGGTTTGGACCCAGAGTACAAGAAACGCTTTATGCACCACTATAACTTCCCTCAATATTCTGTAGGAGAAACAGGTCGTTACGGTGCGCCAGGTCGTCGTGAAATTGGTCACGGTGCTCTCGGTGAGCGTGCTCTTGCTCAAGTATTGCCAAGCTTGGAAGAATTCCCATATGCTATCCGCCTGGTAGCAGAAGTTTTAGAATCAAACGGTTCTTCATCTCAAGCTTCTATTTGTGCGGGAACTCTTGCTCTTATGGCTGGTGGTGTGCCAATCAAGGCGCCAGTAGCTGGTATTGCCATGGGTCTTATCTCAGATGGAAATAACTACACTGTATTGACAGATATCCAAGGTTTGGAAGACCACTTTGGAGACATGGACTTCAAGGTTGCTGGTACTCGTGACGGGATTACAGCCCTTCAAATGGATATCAAGATCCAAGGGATCACTGCAGAAATCTTGACTGAGGCTCTTGCCCAAGCCAAGAAAGCCCGTTTTGAAATTCTTGATGTGATTGAAGCAACCATTCCAGAAGTTCGTCCAGAATTGGCTCCAACTGCTCCGAAAATTGATACCATCAAGATTGATGTGGACAAGATTAAGATTGTCATCGGTAAGGGTGGAGAAACCATCGACAAGATTATCGCTGAAACAGGCGTTAAGATTGATATCGACGAAGAAGGAAATGTGTCTATCTACTCTAGCGACCAAGATGCCATTAACCGTGCTAAAGAAATTATTGCTGGTTTGGTCCGTGAAGCCAAAGTGGATGAAGTTTACCGTGCTAAAGTCGTTCGTATCGAGAAATTTGGTGCCTTTGTCAACCTATTTGACAAGACAGATGCCCTTGTTCATATCTCTGAGATGGCATGGACGCGTACCAATAATGTCGAAGACTTGGTAGCAATCGGGGATGAAGTTGATGTTAAGGTTATCAAGATTGATGAAAAAGGACGTGTGGATGCTTCTATGAAAGCCCTTCTTCCTCGTCCTCCAAAACCTGAACGTGATGAAAAAGGTGAAAAATCAGAGCGACCTCACCGCCCACGTCATCACAAGGACCACAAACCTAAGAAAGAATTTACAGAAACACCAAAAGATTCAGAATAAGAAAAGGAGAAATGTATGGGATGGTGGCGCGAAACCATTGATATCGTAAAAGAAAATGATCCAGCGGCCCGCACCACTTTGGAGGTTTTGCTGACTTATCCAGGTGTCAAGGCCTTGGCGGCCCACCGTCTTTCGCATTTTCTCTGGAAGCATGGCTTCAAACTCCTGGCTCGTATGCACAGTCAGTTTTGGCGCTTTTGGACTCAGATTGAGATTCATCCAGGTGCCCAGATTGATTCAGGTGTTTTCATCGACCACGGCTCTGGTCTGGTGATTGGGGAGACGGCGATTGTTGAAAAAGGTGTTCTCCTTTATCATGGAGTAACCCTTGGTGGGACGGGTAAGGATGTTGGCAAACGACATCCGACCGTTCGAAAGGGAGCTCTGATATCCGCTCATGCTCAAGTTATTGGACCAGTGGAAATCGGTGAAAACGCTAAGGTCGGTGCAGCAGCAGTTGTTGTGGCAGACGTGCCTAGTGATGTGACGGTTGTTGGTATTCCTGCCAAGATTGTCCGTGTTCATGGTAAGAAAGATGAGCCTGTCATTCATGAAGTCGAAGAAAAACGAGAGTATTACGTCAATAAACTCGAGCAGGCTAGAGAAGCCAGTCACAGATCGTCTGGGCTGTAGAGGATAGCTATATGATTCAAGCAAGAAATAAGTTGAGCCAAGAAGAGTTATCTGAGGCGAAAACCCTAATTAACTGTTGCCAAGCCTATGATGGAACTTATCGTGATCCCTATCTCTCTAACATGCTTAATTTTGACCCAAACATGCCCGCCTTTTTCCTTTATTATGAAAAAGGCGAACTTGTTGGTCTCTTAACTGTCTATGCTGATGACCAAGATGTGGAAGTGACGATACTGGTTCATCCAGATTATCGTCGTCAGGGGATTGCACGTGCATTGCTTACTAGTTTTGAGAAAGAAACGGCTTCTTTCCCTATTCGTTCAGTGACTTTTCAGACAGAGCGTGTTTTTCTAGACCGCCATCCTGATTTTGTCAGCAACTGGGGATTGGTTGAGGATGAAGAGACAGAAACCTGGTTAGGTAAGGATAGAAGACCATATCCGTTAGCAAAACTTTCTAATCTTGAAGTTTTATTAGCAGATAGTTCGTATCAGGAGCAAATTAGCCAGTTAAAATTTCAGGCATTTTCAGAGGAACATGAATCGAGAGAAGTTGTGGATAGATATGTCGCTGAAGCTCTGAAGGCTCCAGAAAGTCGCTTATATATTTTGTTAAAAGACGGTCAGGTTGTTGGAACTTGCACGGTAGATTTATCGACTAATACGAATTACTTCTATGGTTTGGCAATATCGGAACCTGAACGTGGAAAAGGCTATGGAAGCTACTTAGCAAAATCCCTAGTCAACCAACTGATTGAGCAAAATGATAAGGAATTTCAGATTGCAGTAGAGGATAGCAACGTAGGTGCCAAGCGCTTGTATGAAAAAATCGGCTTTGTCAAACAGACCCAGGTAGTTTATCTGAATGAGAAAGGAGCAAGGGATTCCGAAGTCTAGAGACATTCGGACCGAAATTCAATTGAACTCTTAGTGATGAAATTAACTGTTCTTGGATTTTGGCTTTCCTGACTATTATTTTATGATTAAAATTTACGACACCATGTCTCGTGATTTGCTAGAATTTGTCCCGATTGAGGACGGAAAAGTCAAGATGTATGTTTGTGGGCCAACCGTCTACAACTATATCCACGTGGGGAATGCTCGTTCAACGGTGGCCTTTGATACCATTCGTCGTTATTTTGAATACCGTGGTTACGAAGTTGCCTATATTTCCAATTTTACGGATGTGGATGATAAGATTATCAACCGTGCTAAGGAAGAAGGAATCACGCCTCAGGAGGTTGCGGACAAGTACATCGCTGCCTTTCGCGAGGATGTGACGGCCTTGGGAGTGAAACCTGCGACTCGCCATCCGCGTGTGGTAGAGTTTATGGCTGACATTATTCGCTTTGTGGAAGACTTGATTGAAAAAGGCTTTGCCTACGAGAGTCAAGGGGATGTTTACTTCCGTGTTGAAAAATCCCACAACTATGCCAAGTTGGCCAATAAAACCTTGGAAGATTTGGAGCTAGGTGCTTCAGGTCGTACTGATGAAGAAACGGCTCGCAAGGAAAATCCTGTAGACTTTGCCCTATGGAAAGCTGCCAAATCAGGCGAGATTTCTTGGGACAGTCCTTGGGGACCTGGTCGTCCAGGCTGGCATATCGAGTGTTCAGTCATGTCGACAGAGATTTTGGGCGACACCATTGATATTCACGGTGGTGGAGCTGACCTTGAGTTTCCGCACCATACCAATGAAATTGCCCAGTCAGAAGCCAAAACAGGCAAGACTTTTGCTAACTACTGGATGCACAATGGCTTTGTTAATATCGACAATGTCAAGATGTCCAAGTCCTTGGGCAACTTTATCACCGTCCATGATGCCCTTAAAACTCTCGATGGGCAAGTTCTTCGTTTCTTCTTTGCGACTCAGCACTATCGTAAGCCTATCAATTTTACGGAAAAAGCGGTGCGTGATGCAGAGACTAATCTCAAGTATCTGAAGAATACTTATGAGCAACCATTTACAGGAACTGTAGATACTCAAGAATTGCAAGCCTTTAAAGATAAGTTTGTGGCTGCAATGGATGAAGATTTTAACGCTGCTAACGGTATCACAGTCGTCTTTGAAATGGCTAAGTGGATTAACTCTGGCAACTATGATGCAAGTGTTAAGCAGGCTCTTGCGAATATGTTAGAAGTCTTTGGAATTGTCTTTGTTGAGGAAGTTTTGGATGCAGAGATTGAAGTTTTGATTCAAAAACGCCAAGAAGCGCGTGCCAATCGTGACTTTGCGACAGCGGACCAAATTCGTGACCAATTGGCTGCTCAAGGGATTAAACTACTGGATACAAAAGATGGAGTGAGGTGGACACGTGATTGATGTCAATCTCATTAACGGGATTGCGTTAGCCTTTGAAGGAGATGCAGTGTATTCTATGTATATTCGTCGCCATCTCATTCTCAAAGGAATGACCAAGCCCAATAAACTCCACCAAGAGGCCACCAAGTATGTATCTGCCAAAGCTCAAGCTCGCCTGATTTCCCTTATGTTAGAGGAGCAAGTCCTGACGGAAAAAGAAGAAGAAATCTACAAACGTGGTCGCAATACCAATAGTCACACCAAGGCCAAAAATGCTGATGTGGTGACTTATCGTATGTCCACAGGTTTTGAAGCTGTGATGGGATATCTCCATATGACTGAAAATCTGGAACGTCTTGAGAGCTTGATTTCTTGGTGCATCCAAAAAGTGGAGGGTTAGGGCATGATGGCAAAGGAATTACAAGATTGGTTTCCTGAAGCTCAGATTTCAGACCAACCAGTAGGGAAAGAGGGATACCTTACTCTCCCTTTAGCTTCTCAGCAGTGGATTTTGCTGGAGGAAGCTGGGCTCAGCGAGCGTGAAAAGCAGTTGATTTCTCTTTTGACCCAGCAGGAGCAGGCTCGTTCGCTCAATCCTTGGTATCCCTATCTGATTGAGGGGAAGGGACAGGCACCGCAAGCTTTCAAAAAGATTCAGCTGGTTTATTGCCATCTTTCCTATTTTCAGCAGGAAAATCTAGCTTCTTGGCTAGATATGATGCGGACTCTCTTTCCTAACTCTCAGGCGGTGCTTCAAGTCGGAGCTCAGGACTATGTTTTCGTGCTTCAACAAGATAAGTACACTTCTGTACGAGCTATTTTAAGTGATACAATTGAAGCGGTTGAGTATGACTTTGGACTTCGTTTGTCTATTATGTTAGGACAGGTTTGGTCTCAGGCAGGACATCAAGCCCTATCAGACTTGATTAAAGCGGAGCGGGATTTATTCAAGAGTTGGTGGCGTCAGGGTCACCAAGGTGTTCATACTTTTTCACAACTCTATCTTTGGAGTATGGGAGAAAGACTTGTGAACCTGAGAGTAATCAAGGAATGCTTGCACCAGATGATTCTGGATCAGGATCAGATTCAGGAAATCATTCTCTCTCTTTGGGAAAATAGTGCTGTCCTAACAAAAACAGCCCAGCAACTCTATCTGCACCGCAATTCTCTCCAATACAAGATTGATAGATGGGAAGAATTGACAGGGCTTCAGTTGAAGGAGTTGACCGACCTGACTCTGTGTTATCAGTTGATTTTACCAGATATTCTCTAAAGTTTTGTGCAAGTTGCACAGAACTTTTTTATTTTTTTGGTCACCTTGCCATAGAAAAGTAAAGCGTTTTCATCTATAATAAAACTATCAAAAGACAAAAGGAGTTCACCTCATGGTAGAATTAAATCTTAAAAACATTTACAAAAAATATCCAAACAGCGAACACTATTCAGTTGAAGATTTCAACTTGAACATCAAAGACAAAGAGTTCATCGTTTTCGTAGGACCTTCAGGATGTGGTAAATCAACTACTCTTCGTATGATTGCAGGTCTTGAAGACATCACAGAAGGTACTGCATCTATCGATGGCGTGGTTGTCAACGACGTGGCTCCAAAAGACCGTGACATCGCCATGGTATTCCAAAACTACGCTCTTTACCCACACATGACTGTTTATGACAACATGGCTTTCGGTTTGAAATTGCGTAAATACAGCAAGGAAGATATCGATAAACGTGTTCAAGAAGCAGCTGAAATCCTTGGATTGAAAGAATTCTTGGAACGTAAACCTGCTGACCTTTCTGGTGGTCAACGTCAACGTGTTGCCATGGGGCGTGCGATTGTCCGTGATGCAAAAGTATTCTTGATGGACGAACCTTTGTCAAACTTGGATGCTAAACTTCGTGTATCAATGCGTGCTGAAATCGCTAAAATCCACCGTCGTATCGGAGCTACAACTATCTACGTAACTCACGACCAAACAGAAGCGATGACACTTGCAGACCGTATCGTTATCATGTCAGCAACTAAGAACCCTGCTGGTACAGGTACTATCGGACGTGTAGAACAAATTGGTTCTCCTCAAGAAGTTTACAAAAACCCAGTTAACAAATTCGTTGCAGGATTTATCGGAAGCCCAGCTATGAACTTCATTAACGTGAAATTGGTTGGTAGCGAGATTGTTTCTGACGGTTTCCGTTTGAAAGTTCCAGAAGGCGCTTTGAAAGTTCTTCGTGAAAAAGGTTACGAAGGTAAAGAATTGATCTTCGGTATCCGTCCAGAAGATGTGAATGCAGAGGAAGCATTCCTTGAAACATTCCCAGATTCAGTAGTAAAAGCTACCATCTCTGTATCAGAATTGCTTGGTTCAGAATCTCACCTTTACTGCCAAGTTGGTAAAGACGAATTCGTTGCTAAAGTTGATGCTCGTGACTACTTGCAAACAGGTGCAACAGTTGAACTTGGATTTGACTTGAACAAAGCACACTTCTTCGATGTAGAAACTGAAAGAACAGTTTACTAAGATAAAGAAAATCAAAACACTGCTAGAAATCTGGCGGTGTTTTTTTGAGATTGAGTAGAAAAACTCTCCATATCTCATGGAGAGCTAATACTCAATGAAAATCAAAAAGCAAACTAGGAAGCTAGCCGTAAGCTGTACTTGAGTACGGTAAGGTGACGCTGACGTGGTTTGAAGAGATTTTCGAAGAGTATAATTTATTATTCTGCAGCTTGTTGCCAACGTTTTGCTAGCATATGAGACAAACTAGAGATTGCTAGGTTAAAGCTGAAGTAGATGAGGGCTATTAGGATATAAAGACTGAAGACTTGCTCTGGTTCGAAATAACGGCCCATGAGAATTTGGCTAGCTCCAAAGAGTTCTTGTAGAGCGATAACAGAGTAGAGAAGACTGGTATCCTTAATCACGGTTACAAACTGAGAAATGATGGCTGGCAGCATTTTACGGATAGCCTGTGGGAGAATAATGTGGTAGAGGATTTGCGCAGAAGTAAATCCTTGCGACATTCCTGCTTCGTACTGTCCCTTGTCCACAGCATTGAGACCACCTCGGATAATCTCAGCCAAGGCTGCTGATGTAAAGAGGGTAAAGGCAGTGATACCAGCTGGTGTGGACTTCATCTTGAACACCAAAAAGATGGTGAAAATCCAGAGAAGATTGGGAACGTTACGTACAAACTCAATGAAAATGCTGGAGATGATTCGCAAGACAGGATTTTTCCCATTTCTCATGACAGCTAGAACTGTACCGATAAGGGTAGAGAGGATGATGGCAATCAGAGAAATATAGATGGTCAAGCCAAATCCTTTAAAGATAAAGATTAGGTTATCTGGGGTCAAAACTTCTAAAATGGATTCCATAGTAACCTCCTAAAGTGAATAGGCTTTTTTGTTGGCTTGCTCCATCTTGCGACCAAACTGGGCAACAGGGAAGCAAAGAGAAAAGTAGAGCAGGGCAGCGCCTAGAAAGGCTGGAATGTAGTTTCCGTTAAGAGCTGACCAGGACTTGGTCACAAACATCAAGTCCACTCCAGAAATGATAGCGACTGTCGAGGTGTTCTTGATGAGGTTGACGATTTGGTTGGTCAAAGGAGGGAGAATGATACGAAAGGCCTGAGGTAAGATAATCAAGCGCATGGCACTGATATAGGTAAATCCTTGTGACAAGGCAGCCTCCATTTGACCGCTAGGAATAGACTGAATGCCTGAGCGAATCACCTCGGCGATATAGGCGCCGTGATAGAGACCCACGCAGAGAACAGCCGTCCAATAAATCGGAATCATGATGATATGGTCACTGATAAGAGGTAGACCATAAAAAACGATAACAAACTGCACCAAGAGGGGAGTGTTTTGATAAAACTCCACAAATATGCGAGCCAAAATTCTCAATATCGGACGTTTACTGGTTGACATGGCTCCGAAGAAGATGCCTAAAATCATGGCTAGGATAAAGGATCCAATCGCTAGGGCAAGGGTGAAGAGGAAACCATTGAAAAATTGTCCAAAATCCTGAAAATAGGCTGTCCAAGATGATAAATCTGTCATGGGGTATCCTCCTTAATCTGCAGTATGGCTAGATGGTTTGAGCTTGTAACGGTCATAAAGTTTTTGCAAACTACCATCCTTGCTCCATTTGGTGACCAAGTTATCAAGATAGTCGTTGAGCTCGGTATTTGATTTCTTGGTAACGATACCGTAGTCAGATGGCTTGAAACTATCATCTAGTAGTACTGTGCGTTTGCTGATGTAGCCAGACAGAATCGAGTGGTCAACGGAAAAGGCATCTATACGATGAGCGTGCAGGGAAGTAATCAATTCTGGGTAGGAACCAAGTTCGACGAATTTAAACTTCAGACCTTTCTTTTTACCCAGTTCAGTAATCAGGCGTTGGGTGATGGAACCTTGGGCGACTCCGATGGTTTTGCCGTTTAGGTCCTCAATCTTTTTGATTTTGGCAGATTTATTGACCAAAAATCCAGATGCGTCTGTGTAGTAGGGACTGGTAAAGTTGTAGAGTTTTTTGCGTTCGTCTGTGATGGTAAAGGTTGCGATATCCATATCGACCTGTTCATTATCCAGAAGGGGTCCACGAGTTTGTGCGGTAACAGGAACATAGCGAACCTTGACCTTAAGCTCATCAGCTACCATCTTGGCCAAGTCTGTTTCGATACCAGAATAGCTCCCTGTCTTGGGATCCTTGTAACCGAAATTGGGAACGTCTTGTTTGACACCAACAACCAGCTCGCCTCTCTTTTGAATGTCTGCGACACTGGTATCAGCCTGAACTGGTTTTGCAGTAGCAAGGCCGAAAAGGCTAATCAATAATGCGGATAAAAAGAATTTCTTTTTCATAGGCGCCTCCTTATTTGACTTTGTCACTTTCGTGGTTGATGATTTTGCTGAGGAATTGTTGGGCACGAGGTTCACTTGGATTGTCGAAAAAGTCATCAACATCTGTCGTATCCACCAAAACCTCTCCATCAGCCATAAAGATGATGCGGTCAGCAACTTCACGGGCGAAGCCCATTTCATGGGTCACGATAATCATATTCATACCATCGTGGGCCAATTTTTGCATAACCGCTAGAACATCGCCGATGGTTTCAGGGTCAAGGGCAGATGTTGGTTCATCAAAGAGGAGGAGTTCAGGATGCATAGCGAGTCCACGTGCGATGGCAATCCGTTGTTTTTGTCCACCAGATAGCATGGCTGGATAAGAATCTTTCTTGTCCCACATATTTACAAATTCCAGATATTTTTGGGCTGTTTTTTCAGCTTCTTTTTTATCAATTCCTAGAACTTTTATGGGTGCAAGTGTTACGTTTTCTAACACTGTTTTATGCGGATATAGGTTAAAATGTTGGAAAACCATGCCGACTTCCTTGCGAAGAGGTACCAAATCTTTCTGGCTGGCACCAGCAACTTGGTGACCATTTACGAGAAGGCTTCCTTTGTCGACAGCCTCTAAACCATTGATGGTACGGATAAGAGTGGATTTTCCAGAACCAGAAGGACCTAGGAGTACAACGACTTGCCCTTTTTCAAAACGGAGATTGATGTCGCGGAGTGCATGGTAGTCTCCGTAATATTTTTCGACGTGTTCAAATTCTACTAAAGCCATAAGGAATCTCCTTTGTGTTAGATTTTATAACACGATTCTACACCAAAAGATTTGTCTTGTCAAATCATATCTGAAAAAATTCACTAAAATTTTATAAAAAAGCAATCTGGATAGAGAAAACGTCTAAATCATGTTATAATGAAGCAATAGAATTCTTAGAAAGAGTGGATGTCTTTTTGATAACACCTACTTATGAATGGCAGTTTGCCCCACAGGTTGAAGATGCAGATTTTACAAAGATAGCCAAGAAGGCTGGACTGGGTCCTGAGGTGGCTCGGTTATTATTTGAAAGAGGGATTCAGGACCAAGAAAGTTTGAAGAAGTTTTTAGAACCTTCCTTGGAGGACTTGCATGACCCTTATCTACTCCATGATATGGATAAGGCAGTAGAACGGATTCGTCAGGCCATTGAAGAAGGGGAAAATATTCTCGTTTATGGAGACTACGATGCAGATGGCATGACTTCGGCTTCGATTGTGAAGGAAAGTTTGGAACAGCTTGGTGCCGAGTGCCGTGTTTACCTGCCCAATCGTTTTACCGACGGCTATGGTCCAAATGCTAGTGTTTATAAATACTTTATCGAGCAAGAAGGGATTTCCTTGATTGTGACAGTGGACAATGGAGTTGCGGGTCACGAAGCCATTGAATTGGCTCAGTCTCTGGGAGTAGATGTCATTGTGACAGATCACCATTCCATGCCTGAAACCCTCCCTGATGCCTATGCCATTGTCCATCCTGAACACCCTGATGCGGACTATCCTTTTAAATATTTGGCAGGTTGTGGAGTGGCTTTCAAGCTGGCTTGTGCCCTTTTGGAAGAAGTACAAGTGGAATTGCTTGATTTGGTTGCTATTGGTACCATTGCAGATATGGTGAGTCTGACAGATGAGAACCGTATCTTGGTTCAGTATGGTCTGGAAGTGTTGGGACATACTCAGCGCATTGGTTTACAAGAAATGCTGGACATGGCTGGGATTGCTGCCAATGAAGTGACAGAAGAGACAGTTGGTTTCCAGATTGCCCCTCGTTTAAATGCCTTGGGGCGCTTGGATGATCCTAATCCTGCCATTGATTTGCTGACTGGGTTTGATGATGAGGAAGCGCATGAGATTGCCCTCATGATTCATCAGAAAAACGAAGAGCGCAAGGAAATCGTTCAGTCTATCTATGAAGAAGCCAAGACCATGGTGAATCCTGAGAAGAAGGTCCAAGTCTTGGCCAAGGAAGGCTGGAATCCTGGGGTTCTGGGTATCGTGGCTGGTCGTTTGTTGGAAGAACTAGGGCAGACAGTCATCGTTCTCAATATAGAGGACGGTCGTGCCAAGGGTAGTGCCCGTAGTGTGGAAGCGGTCGATATTTTTGAAGCCCTAGATCCCCATCGCGACCTCTTTATCGCCTTTGGTGGCCATGCTGGCGCAGCAGGAATGACGCTGGAAGTGGAGAAACTCTCAGATTTGTCTCAGATTTTGGAAGATTATGTCCGTGAAAAAGGAGCAGATGCTGGTGGCAAGAACAAGTTAAATCTAGATGAAGAACTGGATTTGGAGACACTTAGCTTGGAAACGGTCAAAAGTTTTGAACGTTTGGCACCTTTTGGCATGGACAATCAGAAACCTGTCTTTTATATTAAGGATTTTCAGGTCGAAAGTGCCCGTACTATGGGGGCAGGCAATGCTCATCTCAAGTTGAAAATTTCCAAAGGTGAGGCGAGTTTTGAAGTGGTAGCCTTTGGCCAAGGCAGATGGGCGACAGAGTTTTCTCAAACCAAGAATCTAGAGCTGGCAGTCAAATTGTCTGTCAACCAATGGAATGGCCAAACTGCCCTGCAGTTGATGATGGTGGATGCGCGTGTGGAGGGTGTTCAACTTTTTAACATCCGTGGGAAGAATGCAGTCTTGCCAGAGGGAGTTCCAGTCTTGGATTTTGCTGGAGAACTACTAGATTTAGTAGATAGTGAAGCTGTTGTTGTAAAAACCATTCCTGAGGATATTACTCAGCTGAAGACCATTTTTCAGGAACAGAATTTCTCTGCTGTCTATTTCAAAAATGATATTGACAAGGCCTACTATCTAACAGGCTATGGGACTAGAGAGCAGTTTGCCAAATTGTACAAGACCATTTACCAGTTTCCAGAGTTTGATATTCGCTACAAGCTGAAAGACTTGGCTGCTTATCTCAATATTCAACAAATCTTGCTGGTCAAGATGATTCAAGTATTTGAAGAGCTAGGCTTTGTGACAATCAAAGATGGGGTCATGACAGTCAATAAAGAGGCACCAAAGCGGGAAATCGGAGAAAGTCAGATTTACCAAAATCTCAAACAAACCGTCAAAGACCAAGAAATGATGGCGCTGGGCACTGTGCAAGAAATTTATGACTTTTTAATGGAAAAAGAATAGCAGATAGGAAAGAGTTGGGCAACCAGCTCTTTTTTGAAAACAAATCTTCATTTTGAAAATCATCAAAAAAATGGTATAATGGTAGGAAAAGATTCGGCTAATACTCAATGAAAATCAAAGGGCAAACTAGGAAGCTAGCTGCAGGTTGCTCAAAGCACTGCTTTGAGGTTGTAGATAAGACTGACGAAGTCAGCTCAAAACACTGTTTTGAGGTTGTGGATAGAACTGACGAAGTCAGTAACCATACCTACGGCAAGGCGAAGCTGACGTGGTTTGAATCTGATTTTCGAAGAGTATAAAAATAATAGTGCTTTTAGAATAAAAGGGTAAGCAACCCTATAATCAAGATAAACTAAGCTTTCGGAGGAAAAATGAGTAATATCAGTTTAACAACGCTTGGTGGTGTACGTGAAAATGGGAAAAATATGTATATCGCTGAAATCGATGGGTCTATTTTCGTTTTGGATGCAGGTCTGAAATATCCTGAAAATGAACAACTAGGGGTGGACGTCGTTATTCCAAACATGGACTACCTTTTTGAAAATAGCGACCGTATCGCTGGGGTCTTCTTGACCCACGGACATGCGGATGCCATTGGTGCTCTGCCTTATCTCTTGGCTGAAGCCAAGGTGCCTGTATTTGGCTCTGAGTTGACCATTGAGTTGGCCAAACTCTTTGTCAAGGGAAATGACACAGTGAAGAAATTTAATGATTTCCATGTCATTGATGAGGAGTCGGAGATTGATTTTGGAGGAACTGTGGTGTCCTTCTTCCGTACGACCCACTCTATCCCAGAAAGTCTGGGTATTGTCTTGAAGACAGCTGAAGGTAGCATTGTTTATACAGGTGACTTCAAATTTGACCAGACAGCTAGTGAATCTTATGCGACAGACTTCGCTCGCTTGGCAGAAATTGGTCGTGATGGAGTTCTAGCTCTTCTTAGCGATTCAGCCAATGCAGACAGCAATATCCAAGTGGCTAGCGAAAGTGAGGTTGGGGACGAAATCACTCAAACCATTGCAGACTGGGAGGGGCGTATCATTGTTGCGGCGGTAGCCAGCAACCTCTCTCGTATCCAGCAGGTATTTGACGCTGCAGATGCAACAGGCCGTCGTGTGGTCTTGACAGGGTTTGATATTGAAAATATCGTCCGTACTGCGATTCGCCTCAAGAAATTGTCTCTAGCTAACGAGAGTCTTTTGATTAAGCCAAAAGATATGTCTCGCTTTGAAGACCATGAGTTAATTATCCTTGAGACAGGTCGTATGGGTGAGCCAATCAACGGTCTTCGTAAAATGTCGATTGGTCGCCACCGTTATGTGGAAATCAAGGACGGTGACTTGGTCTATATCGTAACGACTCCATCTATCGCCAAAGAAGCGGTCATGGCGCGTGTGGAAAACATGATTTACCAAGCTGGTGGGGTTGTCAAACTGATCACTCAAAGCTTGCGTGTGTCAGGACATGGGAATGCGCGTGACTTGCAGTTGATGATCAATCTCTTGCAACCCAAGTATCTCTTCCCAATTCAAGGGGAATACCGTGAGTTGGATGCCCATGCTAAGGCTGCTATGGCAGTGGGGATGTTGCCAGAACGCATTTTCATCCCTAAAAAGGGAACCAGCATGGCTTATGAGAATGGAGACTTTATCCCAGCTGGAGCGGTTTCAGCAGGGGACGTCTTGATTGACGGGAATGCTATCGGTGATGTTGGAAATGTGGTTCTTCGTGACCGTAAGGTCTTGTCAGAGGATGGTATTTTCATCGTAGCTATCACAGTTAACCGTCGTGAGAAGAAAATTGTGGCCAAGGCTCGTGTTCACACGCGTGGATTTGTTTATCTCAAGAAGAGTCGCGATATTCTCCGTGAAAGTTCCGAATTGATTAACCAGACGGTAGAAGACTATCTGCAAGGGGATGACTTTGACTGGGCAGATCTTAAAGGGAAGGTTCGTGATAATCTGACCAAGTATCTCTTTGACCAAACCAAACGTCGTCCAGCCATTCTACCAGTAGTCATGGAAGCAAAATAATCGTTGAAATAAACAGAGAGAAAGTCGAGTTTCGGCTTTTTCTTATAGAAAAATAGAGGAAAAATTATGGCAGTAATGAAAATCGAGTATTATTCACAAGTTTTGGATATGGAGTGGGGAGTGAATGTTCTCTACCCCGATGCCAATCGAGTGGAAGAACCAGAGTGTAAAGATATTCCCGTCTTGTACCTTTTGCATGGGATGGCTGGCAATCATAATAGTTGGCTCAAGCGGACCAACGTAGAACGCTTACTTCGAGGAACTAATCTCATCGTTGTTATGCCCAACACCAGCAACGGTTGGTATACCGATACCCAATATGGTTTTGACTATTATACAGCTCTAGCAGAGGAATTGCCACAGGTTCTAAAACGCTTCTTCCCTAACATGACCAGTAAGCGTAACAAGACCTTTATCGCTGGACTTTCTATGGGGGGCTACGGCTGTTTCAAATTGGCTCTTGCTACAAATCGTTTTTCTCATGCAGCTAGTTTTTCAGGTGCCCTTAGTTTTCAAGATTTTTCTCCTGAAAGTCAAAATCTGGGAACACCGGCTTATTGGAGGGGTGTGTTTGGGGAGATTAAGGATTGGACAGCTAGCACCTATTCTCTAGAAAGTCTGGCTAAAAAATCGGATAAAAAGACCAAGCTTTGGGCTTGGTGTGGCGAGCAGGATTTCTTATACGAAGCCAATAATTTAGCAGTGAAAAATCTCAAAAAACTGGGCTTTGATGTGACCTATAGCCATAGCGACGGAACTCACGAATGGTACTATTGGGAAAAACAATTGGAACGGTTTCTAGCAACTCTGCCAATCGATTTCAAATTAGAAGAGAGATTGTCATAATTTAGCTTTCTTTCAGCTTGTTTTAGTAAAATAGTCTTTATTTGCTAGAAAGGTGGAGAGACATGCGCTGGATTTTTCGTTTGATAGGGGCTTTCTTTTCTTTTGTGTGGCGTTTGTTTTGGCGCCTAGTTTGGATAGTTGTGCTCTTATGTGCTCTTGCTTTCGGACTTCTCTGGTATCTGCACGGGGATTTTCAAGGAGCACTAAAGCAAGCAGAACGGTCAGTAAAGATTGGGCAACAAAGTATCGATCAATGGGGAAAAACAGGGCAACTGCCTAAGTTAAATCAGACAGATAGCCATCAACACTCTGAAGGAAGGTGGCCGCAGGCTTCAGCTCGTATTTACCTAGATCCCCAGATGGATTCAGGATTTCAAGAAGCTTATGTAGAAGCGATTCAGAATTGGAATCAAACTGGTGCTTTTAACTTTGAACTTGTGACTGAGTCTAGTAAGGCAGATATTATGGCTACTGAGATGAATGATGGAGGCACTCCTGTGGCAGGAGAAGCGGAAAGTCAGACCAATCTCTTAACAGGACAATTCTTGTATGTAACGGTACGGTTGAATCATTATTATCTGTCCAATCCTAACTATGGCTATTCCTATGAGCGTATTGTCCATACGGCAGAACATGAGTTGGGTCATGCGATTGGCTTGGATCATACAGATGAGAAGTCTGTGATGCAACCTGCAGGTTCCTTTTATGGTATCCAGAAAGAGGATGTTGAAAGACTTCGAAAATTATATGAGACTAGTGAGTAGGGAACAATCTTTCCCTACTTTTTTGCTATAATGGAACTATGAACAACTTGATTAAATCAAAACTAGAGCTCTTGCCGATCAGCCCTGGTTGTTACATTCACAAGGATAAAAACGGCACCATTATCTATGTAGGAAAGGCTAAAAATCTGCGTAACCGCGTGCGGTCCTATTTCCGTGGAAGTCATGATACCAAAACAGAGGCCTTAGTGTCTGAAATTGTGGATTTTGAATTTATTGTTACGGAGTCCAATATTGAGGCCCTTCTCCTAGAAATCAACCTCATCAAGGAAAACAAGCCCAAGTACAATATCATGCTCAAGGATGATAAGTCCTATCCCTTCATCAAAATCACCAATGAGCGTTATCCTCGCTTGATTATCACCCGACAGGTCAAAAAGGACGGAGGCCTCTACTTTGGACCTTATCCAGATGTTGGGGCAGCCAATGAAATCAAGCGACTACTGGATCGGATTTTCCCTTTTCGTAAGTGTACGAATCCGCCGTCTAAGGTCTGTTTTTACTACCATATCGGTCAATGTATGGCCCACACGATCTGTAAGAAGGATGAGGACTATTTCAAGTCTATGGCTCAGGAGGTTTCTGATTTTCTGAAAGGGCAAGATGACAAAATCATTGATGACCTAAAGGGAAAAATGGCAGTGGCAGCCCAGACTATGGAATTTGAACGTGCAGCGGAATACCGTGACCTGATTCAAGCCATTGGAACGCTTCGAACCAAGCAACGGGTCATGGCCAAGGATCTCCAAAATCGTGACGTTTTTGGCTACTATGTGGACAAGGGCTGGATGTGTGTTCAGGTTTTCTTTGTTCGTCAGGGCAAGCTTATTGAGCGCGATGTCAATCTCTTCCCTTACTACAATGATCCAGATGAGGATTTCTTGACCTATGTGGGGCAGTTTTATCAAGAAAAATCTCACCTAGTACCCAATGAGGTATTGATTCCGCAGGATATTGACGAAGAAGCTGTCAAGGCCTTGGTGGATACCAATATTCTCAAACCCCAGCGTGGAGAGAAAAAGCAACTGGTCAATCTGGCTATAAAAAATGCTCGTGTCAGCCTAGAGCAGAAGTTCAATCTGCTAGAGAAATCTGTCGAAAAGACTCAAGGGGCTATTGAAAATCTAGGTCGCTTACTCCAAATCCCGACTCCAGTCCGTATCGAGTCCTTCGATAACTCCAATACCATGGGAACTAGTCCTGTTTCAGCCATGGTGGTCTTTGTCAACGGCAAACCAAGTAAAAAAGATTATCGTAAATACAAAATCAAGACTGTGGTTGGACCAGACGACTATGCGAGTATGCGTGAGGTTATTCGCAGACGCTATGGCCGAGTTCAGCGTGAGGCTTTGACTCCGCCAGATTTGATTGTCATTGATGGGGGACAAGGTCAAGTTAATATTGCCAAACAGGTCATCCAAGATGAACTGGGCTTGGATATCCCAATTGCAGGTCTGCAAAAGAATGACAAGCACCAAACTCATGAATTGCTCTTTGGAGATCCGCTTGAGGTGGTGGAGTTGTCTCGCAATTCTCAGGAATTTTTCCTCCTCCAACGCATTCAAGATGAGGTCCACCGCTTTGCCATTACTTTCCACCGCCAACTGCGCTCCAAAAATTCCTTTTCATCACAACTGGATGGGATTGAAGGTATGGGACCTAAACGCAAGCAGAATCTCATGAAGCATTTCAAGTCTCTAACTAAAATCAAGGAAGCCAGTGTGGATGAGATTGTCGAAGTTGGAGTGCCAAGAACAGTAGCAGAAGCTGTGCAAAGAAAGTTGAACCCGCAGGAAGCAGTGGAATTAGCTCAAGTGGCGGAAGAACAAGTAGATTACCAAACGGAAGGAAACCACAATGAAACATAAAATCGCAATTTTATCAGATATTCATGGCAATACGACGGCGCTAGAAGCAGTGATTGCAGATGCTAAAAATCAAGGAGTCAGTGAATACTGGCTTCTGGGAGATATTTTTCTTCCTGGTCCAGGCGCAAATGACTTGGTCGCCCTGCTAAAGGACCTTCCTATCACAGCCAGTGTTCGAGGCAATTGGGATGATTGTGTCCTTGAGGTCTTGGATGGTGAATACGGTTTGGAAGATCCACAAGAAATCCAGTCAATGCGAATGACTCAGTTTTTGATGGAGCGAATGGATCCTGCAACGATTGTCTGGCTACGAAGCTTACTATTGCTGGAAAAGAAAGAAGTTGAGGGACTGCGTTTTTCTCTCTCACATAATTTACCTGACAAAAACTATGGTGGGGATCTACTGGTTGGGAATGATACAGATAAATTTGACCAACTCCTAGATGATGAAGTTGACGTGGCAGTATATGGTCATGTTCACAAGCAGTTGCTTCGTTATGGCAGTCAAGGGCAACAAATCATCAATCCAGGGTCGATTGGCATGCCCTATTTTAATTGGGAGGCGTTAAAAAATCACCGTGCCCAGTATGTCGTGATAGAGGTTGAAGATGGGGAATTGGTAAATATCCTATTTCGTAAAGTCGCTTATGATTACGAGGCTGAGTTAGAATTGGCCAAGTCCAAGGGACTTCCCTTTATCGAAATGTATGAAGAGCTACGTCGTGAAGATAACTATCAGGGGCACAATCTGGAACTCTTAGCAAGCTTAATAGAAAAGCATGGGTATGTAGAGGATGTGAAGAATTTCTTGGAGGCTATAAAGTCAGAATATTAGATGGACTAGTTTCTTTAAGCAACTGAAAATTAATTGGAACTGGATGAGGGGCTTCCTTATTTAAATGATTTTCTTCATTCGGTTGCTTATCCTTGTTCCAATTTCTTTCTATGAAAAATCCCTGCAAGCTCTTTCAAATTATGGTAGAATGGAAGCAGTAGAATTAGAAAAGGAAATCGATTATGAAATTTCTTGAATTAAATAAAAAACGTCATGCGACCAAGCATTTCACTGATAAGCCAGTGGATCCCAAAGATGTGCGTACGGCTATCGAAATTGCAACCTTGGCACCAAGTGCCCACAACAGCCAGCCTTGGAAATTTGTGGTGGTTCGTGAGAAAAATGCCGAACTGGCAAAATTGGCTTATGGTTCCAACTTTGAGCAGGTATCATCAGCGCCTGTAACTATTGCCCTGTTTATGGATACAGACCTTGCCAAACGCGCTCGCAAGATCGCCCGTGTCGGTGGGGCAAAGAATTTCTCAGAAGAACAACTACAATACTTCATGAAAAATTTGCCTGCTGAATTTGCACGTTACAATGAACAACAGGTCAGCGACTACCTAGCCCTCAATGCAGGTTTGGTTGCCATGAACTTGATTCTCGCTCTTACAGACCAAGGAATCGGATCAAATCTTATCCTTGGTTTTGACAAATCAAAAGTCAATGAGGTTTTGGAAATTGAAGACCGTTTCCGCCCAGAACTTTTGATTACAGTGGGTTACACAGACGAAAAATTGGAACCAAGCTACCGCTTGCCAGTAGATGAAATCATCGAGAAAAGATAGGAAGAAGAAAAAAATGACAGCAATTGATTTTACAGCAGAAGTAGAAAAACGCAAAGAAGCCCTCTTGGCTGACTTGTTTAGCCTTTTGGAAATCAACTCAGAACGTGATGATAGCAAGGCTGATGCTCAGCATCCATTTGGACCTGGTCCAGTAAAAGCCTTGGAGAAATTCCTTGAAATCGCAGACCGTGATGGTTATCCAACTAAGAATGTCGATAACTATGCAGGACATTTTGAGTTTGGTGATGGAGAAGAAGTTCTCGGTATCTTTGCCCACATGGACGTGGTGCCAGCTGGTAGCGGTTGGGACACAGACCCTTACACACCAACTATCAAAGACGGTCGCCTTTATGCGCGTGGGGCTTCGGACGACAAGGGTCCTACAACAGCTTGTTACTATGGTTTGAAAATCATCAAAGAATTAGGCCTTCCAACTTCTAAGAAGGTTCGCTTCATCGTTGGAACGGACGAAGAATCAGGCTGGGCAGACATGGACTACTATTTTGAACATGTAGGACTTGCAAAACCAGACTTCGGTTTCTCCCCAGATGCTGAATTCCCTATCATCAATGGTGAAAAAGGAAATATCACGGAATACCTCCACTTTGCAGGTGAAAATGCAGGTATTGCCCGTCTTCACAGTTTTACAGGTGGTTTGCGTGAAAATATGGTGCCTGAATCAGCAACAGCAGTCGTTTCAGGTGATTTGGCTGACTTGCAAGGGAAATTAGATACTTTTGTTGCAGAACACAAACTCAGAGGAGAAATTCAAGAAGAAAACGGTCAGTACAAGGTTACCATCATTGGTAAATCAGCGCATGGTGCTATGCCTGCTTCAGGTGTCAATGGTGCGACTTACCTAGCCCTCTTCC
>CAUQNI010000016.1:0-35073 GCA_963519555.1 uncultured bacterium | reverse complement strand
CTTCGTAGTGAGCCTTAGTTTCTTCTACAATTTTTTTGATGTGAAGTGAACGTTCTGTTGGTCCTGCGAGGAAGCTTTCGTCTCCATCATAAGGTGTGTAGTTTGCTTGTACGAAGCGTGATACACTTGCTTTTTCTTTCCAATCTACGCCTTTGAAGCCTTCCCAAGCTTTGTCAAAAATATCTTGTGCTTCAACAACTGTTTTAACAACCATGTTAATGTCCTCTGTTTTCTTTCTAGTAACAGTCATCTGTTACATTTATGAAACCAGTATACCATACAGTAACCGATTTCAACAAGCGAAAATTCCTTATTTTTACACTTTCTTTTCTAACACAGACTAATCTCTATACCAAACTGTATTATATTTTTGAAAAAATTAAAGCCTTTTTTCTTTTTTTCAGAAAAAAGGGTATAATAAAAGAAAATAATTGGTAAAAAGGGGCTAGGTATGTTGATTTTCCCTTTGTTAAATGATTTGTCAAGAAAAATCATTCATATTGACATGGATGCCTTTTTTGCTGCGGTAGAAATCAGAGATAATCCTAAACTCAAAGGAAAACCTGTCATTATCGGAAGCGATCCTCGGCAAACAGGTGGGCGTGGTGTCGTTTCTACTTGTAGCTATGAGGCGCGAGCTTTTGGTGTTCATTCTGCCATGAGTTCCAAGGAAGCTTATGAACGATGTCCCCAGGCCGTCTTTATCTCAGGAAATTATGAAAAATACAAGACTGTGGGACTCCAGATTCGAGCTATCTTTAAACGTTATACAGATTTGATTGAACCCATGAGCATTGATGAAGCCTATTTGGATGTAACAGAAAATAAACTCGGTATCAAATCGGCGGTCAAAATCGCTCGTCTCATTCAAGAGGATATCTGGCAGGAACTACACCTGACTGCTTCCGCAGGCGTTTCTTACAATAAATTCTTAGCTAAAATGGCCAGCGATTATCAAAAACCACATGGTCTGACAGTTATTTTACCTGAACAAGCTGAGGATTTTCTCAAACAAATGGATATTTCCAAGTTTCATGGAGTAGGAAAAAAGACGGTAGAACGTCTTCATCAAATGGGTGTTTTTACTGGCGCTGATTTGCTTGAAGTTCCTGAAGTGACCCTAATAGACCGATTTGGCAGGCTGGGCTATGACCTTTATCGAAAGGCTCGTGGTATCCACAATTCCCCCGTCAAATCCAATCGCATCCGTAAATCAATCGGCAAGGAAAAAACCTATGGGAAGATTCTCCGTGCCGAGGAAGACATCAAAAAAGAGCTAACTCTCCTATCAGAAAGAGTCGCTCTCAATCTCAATCAACAAGAAAAAGCTGGAAAAATTGTCATTCTGAAAATCCGCTACGAGGACTTTTCAACTCTTACTAAACGAAAAAGTCTGGCTCAAAAAATACAGGATGCTAGTCAGATAAGCCAAATAGCCCTACAACTCTATGAAGAGTTAGACGAAAAAGAAAGAGGTGTCCGCCTGTTGGGGATTACCCTGACTGGATTTTAAAACCTTGAAGAGCTGACCCTTCAAGGTTTTTCTTATACAAATAAACGAACAAAGCTATAAAGTAGCAAGACACTACCAAGCACGATGCGGTATTTACCAAAAAGAGTAAAGTCGTGTTTTTTCACATAGCTTGTCAAGAAACGAATAGCGACCATGCTGACTGCAAAGGCGACTCCCATCGCAACCAAGAGCAAGAATAATTGTCCAAAGCTCAAGAGCTGTCCTGCTTTTACAAATTTGAAAATCTTTAAGGCACTAGCTCCAAACATAACAGGAATTCCAAGATAGAAGGTAAATTCTGTCACAACAGAACGACTGGTTCCATTTAACAAACCACCGACAATCGTTGCCCCAGAACGGCTTGTTCCTGGTAAAAGGGCAAGAACTTGGAAGAGTCCGATATAGAAGGCTGTCGTATAAGGTAGCTTGTCCAACTCTGTTACACTTGGCTCGATAGCACGCGCTTTATTGCGCTTTTCCAAATAGATAAAGGCAATCCCATAGATAATCAACATGAGAGCAACAGAAACCATATTATGGAAGTGGGTATCAAACCAATCATCAAACTTAAAGACGGCAAGTAAAGGCAATGTCGCAATCAAGACCTTCAACCATAGTCTCCAAGTCTTACGAACTTCCTGCTTGTCCTTAGTCGGTTTGAAAGGATTGAGCTTGTTAAAGTAAATCACCATAACCGCTAAAATCGCACCAAGCTGAATCACAACATTAAACATGGACATAAAGGCTTCATTCTGATTTTGGTATTGGATAAATTCCTCTGCTAAAATCAAGTGACCTGTACTGGAAATGGGCAACCATTCCGTAATTCCTTCAACAATCCCGAAGAAGATAGATTTTAAAATTTCAATAAGATACATAGATTACTCCTTTTTTCTATCTTCCATTATAGCATACTTTTTCAGTCTATGACAGTTCTCTTTAAAAGGCGCCGATACTGCCACCACCTCCGCCTCCAGAGAAGCCACCTCCAGAACTTCCACTTCCAGAAGATACGGAGTAGGTGCTTGCTGTATTTGCGACACTAGCATAATGGCTCATTTGCGCGCTTGAATGATAAAACATACTGTGCCAGCCATAAGCTACATAGAGATTGATATCTGGATTTTCCACTTGGATATGATGAACCTTCATTAAATGACTGACCTTGTCCGCATAGCCAAATAAGGTCGCATAGACCAAGAGGCGATTCCAGACCACAATACTTTCCAACTCTGCCTGATCCAGTCGTGCAATCTCACGCAACATATTTTCAAAACTGGTCCAGAGATAGTAGACTTCTGCTCCTGCTTCATTTAGGACACCATCACGATTATCTAGTCGAAGCTTCCAATAATAGAAAACAGCCAAAACTAAACCTATAAAACCAAGTATTGGCAAGGGTAGGTAAAGATAGCCATGAACATCTAAACTGTACAAGAAGAAACCAAATCCAATAAATAGAGGCAGGACAGTAGAGAGTCCCATCCCCACTTGCAAAGCCTTTTCCCCACCAGTTAAAGGACGATAATAATCTGGAAGCCCCCAGAAGGAAACTCGATTTCTTACCCCTTCTTGCATCTCTTTCAATACTTCTTCAAAAGACGATTTGAGCTGACGCCCCTTTGCTTGAATCCGTTTTTCATCAGAGACTTTTGCCCCACGATAAAGACTATCAGATACCTTGTAATCCGCAAACAAATTGGAAAGAGTTTCTTCTTTTTTGCCTGAAAAGGCCAGATTTAGACAGTCTTTCTCAAAGCTTGACAAACCATCTTCTTTTACTAGCCTCAAGCCAACTGCATCTCCTTCTGAAATGATAGAGACATTCCCACGGTCTATCACATCTAGCAAAGTAGCTTGAATAAGTTGGTCAAAGGTGAATTTTCCTGCTCCTTTGGTTAGAGGACTCACTTCCTCCAAGGAGGTCGAGTAGACAGCTTCTGATAAAACCATAGGCTCTAATTCCATTGGTGGTTCATAGAGACGATGATTTTTAGCATATTTGACTGAAGGAGTGGTCTTTCTTCTATAGATAAAATAGAAGCAGGCACTCAATAACAAGGAGATAGAAAGGATCGAAGGGAAGACCCAAGTAAGGAGTTGTTTACTTTGCTCTTTTTCTCTAACAATCGAGTCTTCTATCTTATTAAACTCTTCTAAACGATTTCCTTTCAAGCCCTGATCCCTAGCGCTAGCAAAAGCACTTCGAGGCCAGTAGGCGTGCAATTCAACTCCACGCTTAGACGGAAGATTGTCTAAACGAATAGTATAATCAAGGTTACTCTTTTCAACCGTTCCTTCTTTAAAAAGTTTTCCTGTGTGGAAAAAGAGTTTTTCAGCCCCCTTTTCTCCCCTTACATGAAATTCAAACTTTCCAATAGCCCCTGAACTATCTGTCAGAGGTTGCCAATTTAATTCAGCGATATCATCATAAAGAAAAAGCAAGTTCTTTAAATTCCAGACAAGGTCAACTTCAACTGTGTCGCCTTCCTGACCTGGATTATAAACTTTAACAGTATAACCATCTGCTCCTTCTATCACTTCGCTCGTAACATCTGTCAGTTCAGCACCATTTTTCGCAGCCTGAACCTTTGGATGAGGATCAATGTCAAATCCGCTAGGCATCTTGCCAGCACGTCCAAGTCCCACGATTTGGCCCTTAAAGTCCTCCTCAAACTGATAAACTATCTTCTGTCTAAATTCTGCTGTATTGTCTGCATGAATATACAAATCCCCTTGGTAGGAGTTTATCTTGAAATCAATGGCAAAAACAGAGAGTGGCAGAAGGCAAAACAAGCCTAAGACCAGTAAGAAAAAAGTTTTTTTCATCAATTAAGCCCCCTTTTTATCTTTGCTATCATTATATCATTTTTTCTCAAGTAAGGGCTTACCTATATTGAAAAATAGAGTTTTTTTCGATAAAATAGGAGACAGTTATTTTTTAATAGATTAGAAATAGGAGAAATCATGAGAAAAATATACTTATCTATTTTCACAAGTCTCTTGCTGATGCTAGGACTTGTCAATGTTGCTCAAGCCGATGAATATTTACGCATCGGGATGGAAGCAGCATATGCTCCCTTTAACTGGACCCAGGATGATGATAGCAACGGAGCTGTCAAAATCGATGGAACCAACCAGTATGCCAATGGATACGATGTCCAGATTGCCAAGAAAATCGCTAAGGACTTAGGCAAAGAACCTTTGGTTGTTAAAACCAAGTGGGAAGGATTGATTCCCGCCCTCACTTCTGGTAAAATCGACATGATCATTGCTGGTATGAGCCCAACCGCTGAACGCAAACAAGAAATTGCTTTTTCAAGCAGTTATTACACCAGTGAGCCCGTATTAGTAGTTAAAAAAGATTCTACCTATGCTAAAGCTAAAAATTTGAATGACTTCGACGGAGCTAAAATCACTTCACAGCAAGGTGTTTACCTATATGACTTGATTTCACAAATCCCAGGTGCTAAAAAAGAAACTGCCATGGGAGACTTCGCTCAAATGCGTCAAGCTCTTGAGGCTGGCGTTATCGATGCCTATGTTTCTGAACGTCCGGAAGCTTTAACTGCTGAAGTGGCTAATTCAAAATTTAAAATGATTAAACCAGAAACAGAATTCAAGACTGGAGAAGAAGATACAGCTATTGCCATTGGTCTTCGTAAAGATGATAATCGTATCAGTCAAATCAACACCAGCATTGAAACCATTTCTAAAGATGACCAAGTTGCCCTGATGGATCGTATGATCAAGGAGCAGCCTGCAGAAGCTACAACAACTGAAGAGACTAGCAGTAGTTTCTTTAGCCAAGTCGCTAAAATTCTTTCTGAAAACTGGCAACAACTCTTGCGTGGTGCTGGTATCACTCTTTTAATCTCTATCGTCGGAACCATCATAGGTCTCATTATCGGTCTTGCCATCGGCGTCTTCCGTACTGCCCCTCTCTCTGAGAATAAAGCTATTTATGGTCTACAAAAACTAGTTAGTTGGATTCTCAATGTCTACATTGAAATTTTTCGTGGTACACCAATGATTGTTCAATCGATGGTTATCTACTATGGAACCGCCCAAGCTTTCGGGATTAACCTTGACCGCACACTGGCTGCTATCTTTATCGTTTCAATCAACACCGGTGCCTACATGACTGAAATCGTTCGTGGCGGTATCCTAGCAGTTGACAAGGGACAATTCGAAGCTGCCACAGCTCTTGGTATGAGCCACAACCAAACCATGCATAAGATTGTGCTACCTCAGGTTGTTCGCAATATCCTACCAGCAACTGGTAATGAATTTGTCATCAATATCAAAGATACATCTGTATTGAACGTTATCTCTGTTGTCGAACTGTATTTCTCAGGAAATACCGTGGCAACTCAAACCTATCAATACTTCCAGACATTTACAATCATCGCCATGATTTACTTTGTCCTCACCTTCACTGTTACTCGCATCTTGCGCTTCATTGAACGAAGAATGGATATGGATACCTATACTACAGGTGCTAACCAATTGCAAACGGAGGAATTGAAATAATGACACAAGCAATCCTTGAAATTAAACACCTCAAAAAATCCTATGGACAAAACGAAGTGCTAAAAGACATTTCTCTCACTGTCCACAAGGGAGAAGTTATTTCGATTATCGGAAGTTCAGGAAGTGGTAAATCAACCTTACTACGTTCCATTAACCTACTTGAAACGCCAACTGATGGACAAATCCTTTATCATGGACAAAACGTCCTCGAAAAAGGTTATGACCTCACACAATACCGTGAAAAGTTGGGGATGGTGTTCCAATCCTTTAACCTCTTTGAAAATCTCAACGTTCTTGAAAACACAATTGTCGCTCAGACAACTGTCCTTAAACGCGAACGTACAGAAGCTGAAAAAATTGCCAAAGAAAACCTAGAAAAAGTCGGCATGGGAGAACGCTACTGGCAAGCGAAGCCAAAACAACTCTCAGGTGGTCAAAAACAACGTGTGGCCATCGCTCGTGCCCTTTCAATGAATCCTGACGCCATTCTCTTTGATGAACCAACATCAGCTCTCGATCCAGAAATGGTTGGAGAAGTCCTCAAAATCATGCAGGATCTAGCTCAGGAAGGCTTGACCATGATTGTTGTAACCCACGAAATGGAATTCGCCCGTGATGTCTCTCACCGTGTGATCTTTATGGATAAGGGAGTGATTGCTGAAGAAGGTAAACCAGAAGACCTCTTCACCAATCCTAAAGAAGACCGTACAAAAGAATTCCTTCAACGTTATCTCAAATAAAAAGAAAAGGCTGCATCAACCGTGCAGTCTTTTTGCTGGCTAAAAAATGAAAAGGCAGACTCAATTCAAGAATCCGCCGTTATCCAAAGATTAATCTTCAAATTTTTCATGATTTTTTTCATAGAAATCAATTAAACCTAGAGCTGTTTCAAATGAAATATTTTTTACTTTTGCACGACCCTGCGCTAGAGCAATGATAGACATTTCACGCGCATTCGTTTCTTTAGAGATACGGTAGCCTGTGATTTTCTTATCACGAACCCAGCCAACAACTGATTCTACTTTTTCAAAGTTTGACTTAGCCATGTCCTTCTCCTATTTTCTTCTTTACGATATATTATTCTATACGTTTTTATGTCTTTTGTCAATAAAAAAACATATATTCAATAAAATAAAAGATTTTTATTTTTCTTACTTCTTTTTTAAAGCCGATAATATATAGGTTTTTACTTGCTATAAACCATTAGTAAGCACCTAAAAAATAATTGCATTATTAAACCTATAATGTGTAATAATATTCATATAAACTACATACCAGCTACTCTATAGGATAGACAGGAGTCTTATTTAAGTAATTCTATACATTCCTTTAAAATGGTTAAAGCTACCAAAGATAATATTCTCCTCTGATTACCTCTTAACTATCTCTTTCCTTTCTCCTTATCCGAGATTCCTTCCTGTCATGCTTTAAAGCTTATTTTCTTTTTCAACTGGTACAATGGACTTGTCTCATCAGCTTTTACATATTCTTTTCAAACACCAACTTCATAGTCAGCACCTAGAATATGACTTCCTAATGTCACAAACTTTTCTACTATTCTCATTTTACAAGTATCAAATTGATTTTATCAATTAAGTCTCCAAATCTGCCTCATAAATACTGATTATTTTCTCTATTTGCTATTATATTTAGACAATTTTTAAATTAGTTATATATAAGATATTGTATTTTAAATAGTATCCTTATATATAGCAAGTAATTCTTTTTTATTATTATAAACTGAAACAAAAATAATAGGTACTATAATAAGTTGTAGTAGAAATAGTAGGATAGTTTTCCTAAGTTCATAGGAATCGCCCCCTTTCTTTACCCTCATTATAGCACCTATACATCAGTTGTGCAAATAATATGATATTTTTTTATTAGTCCTCAGACAAGCATATTATAGAGCGTTTCATTACCATTTAAGTTAATATAAGCTGGATCAAAACCTTCCATTCGACGAATCAATCCTGCATAATCATGCTTATCTGCCAAAGCGATCCCAATCAATACAGGCCCTGTTCCCTTGCTAGCTCGTTTGATATACTCAAAACGTGTGATATCATCATTTGGCCCCAAGATATCATTTACAAATTCACGCAAAGCTCCTGGACGCTGTGGGAAATTAACCACAAAGTAATGCTTGATCCCATCATAAATCAAGGCACGTTCTTCCATTTCTGGCATACGGTTGATATCATTATTTCCTCCAGAAATGATACAACAAATGGTTTTCCCCTTGATATATTCAGCTAAAACCTCTAAAGAGGCGATACTAGCTGCTCCAGCAGGCTCTGCTACAATCCCTTGTTTAGAGTAGAGATCAATCAAGGTTTCAGAAATCAACCCCTCATCAACACCTACTAAGGTTTGAACATGTTGACGAGTTGCTTCATAGGTCAATTGACCTACTTTTTGTACAGCAATCCCATCCGCAAATTTGTCAATTTCCTTGAGCTTAACAGGTCCACCAGCTTCAAAGGCAGCCTTCATGGAACGCGCTCCATTCGCCTCTACTCCGATAACCTCGATCTCTGGACTTGTTTCCTTGATATAGGTAGAAACCCCAGCAATGAGACCGCCACCACCAACAGGAACCAAGACAGCATCAAAATCAATGGATTCTTTTCGAGCTTCTTCTAAAATCTCATAAGCAACAGTCCCTTGACCTGCTTGGACATGGGCATCATCAAAGGGATCGATAAAGGTACGATTTTCAGAAACTGTAAATTCTTGAGCTGCCTTAGCAGAAGCATCAAAGGTATCTCCAACTAGTTTAATGGTTACGAAGCCACCACCAAAAAAACGAACCTGCCCAATCTTTTGTTGCGGAGTAGTAATGGGCATAAAGATAGTAGCAGGAATTTTCATCTCATTACAAGTATAGGCAACTCCCTGCGCATGATTTCCCGCAGAAGCACAGACTACCCCACGCTCACGCTCTTCCTTGCTGAGCTGAGAAATAGCATAATAGGCACCACGAATTTTAAAAGAGCGAACACGTTGGGCATTTTCCTTTTTCAAATAAATCTTAGCACCATACTTCTCCGATAAATAATGGTCATAATCCAGTGGGGTATTCACAACCACACCGTTCAAGACCTTGTGAGCCTTGATGATATCTTTTGAACTTAACATCTTTTTCTCCTAGACTATTTCATACTATCACAATCCATCCTCTAAAAAGAGAGATGAATTGATTATAAAAGCGAGTTAGGTCCCCCCAACTCGCCTTCACCTTAATTTCTATAAATTAGTTATAGATTTTGAATGCATCATCATCGTTTTTACCAACGAATGGCATTGCTTTACGCAATTCTGCACCAACTTTTTCAATTTCAAGGTTAGCTGCTTCTTCACGGTAAGCAGTCAATTTTGGACGTCCAGCTTTATAGTCATTCACAAAGTCATTTGCAAATTTACCATTTTGGATATCAGCCAAGACAGCTTTCATGTTTTCCTTAACTTGTTCAGTGATTACACGTGGACCTGATACATAGTCACCATATTCAGCAGTGTTTGAAATTGATTGACGCATTTTCTTGAATCCACCTTCGTAGATCAAATCAACGATCAATTTCATTTCGTGAAGAACTTCAAAGTAAGCCAATTCTGGGGCGTAGCCTGCTTCCGTCAAGACTTCGAAACCTGCTTCGATAAGGGCAGTCAAACCACCACAAAGTACAGCTTGTTCACCAAACAAATCTTCTTCAGTTTCTTCTTTGTATGTTGTTTCAAGAAGACCTACACGAGCTGCTCCAACACCTTTACACCAGTCCATGGCAATGTTTTTCGCATTTCCTGTTGCATCTTGGTATACTGCGTAAAGAGCTGGAACACCAAATCCTTCTTCATAAGTACGACGTACCAAGTGTCCTGGTCCTTTAGGAGCACACATGAAGACATCTACATCTGCAGGTACTTTGATAAATTCAAAATGGATGTTGAAACCATGAGCAAATCCAACTGCGTTTCCAGCTTCCAAGTTTGGAGCGATTTCTGCTTCATACAATTCTTGTTGGATTTCATCTGGTGCCAAAATCATGATAACGTCAGCCAATTTAGTCGCTTCTGCTACTGTGTAAGTGTCAAATCCATCTTCTTTTGCTTTATCAAAAGATTTACCTGGACGTACACCGATAATAACGTCACGACCTGAATCACGCAAGTTTTGAGCATGCGCATGTCCTTGTGAACCATAACCGATAACGGCGATTTTTTTACCGTCAAGTGCTGCTACTTTAACATCTTTTTCGTATTCCATTTGAACTGCCATAGTTTTTCTCTCTTTTCTATTTTTATTGCCTTTTAGGCTGGTTTAACAAATTTAAGTTGGATTTTTAGTCGCGGGTAAATCCAGTTGCACCCGTTCTAGCAATATTACGAATACCGTATGGTCGAATGACTCGCAATAGAGCTTCACTCTTTTCAGCATTTCCTGTCATCTGAATGGTAATCGTGCTTGGCGCTACATCCACCACCGTTGCACGGAAAGGTTGAATAATGGCTAGAATCTCAGCACGCTTCTCAGCTGGCGCTGACATCTTAACCAAAATCACCTCGCGCTCCAAATGAGGCTTGTCTGTAATATCTCGAATGCGAATCACATCAATCTGACGATTGAGTTGCTTAATGATTTGCTCCACTTCATCATGTGAAGCTACATCAATAATAATGGTGATGCGCGATACATTCGGATCTTCTGTTGCTCCAACAGAGATGCTTTCGATATTAACCTGACGACGAGACAGAACACCAGTAAAGCGGTTGAGGACTCCTGAACGATTTTGTAGTTTTGCTGTTAACATTCTACGCATGGAACTTCACCCCCAACATCTCATGATTACTCTTACCAGCTGGTACCATTGGTAACACCTGTTCCTTACGAGAAATATCTACCTCGATTAGCATAGGAACATCCTCAGTGATGACTTCAAGGTCTTGAGCCAAGGTCTCAGGATTGTCAAACTTATAGTTTTTAATACCATAAGCCTGCGCCATCAATTGGAAATCAGGAAGGGTATCAAAGACTGACTCAGATGTTCTACCTTCATAGAAGGATTCCTGCCACTGGCGAACCATTCCAAGTGAGTGGTTGTTCAGCATAACCACCTTGATTGGCACCTTGTAAATGTTTAAAATAGCCAATTCCTGGTTAGTCATTTGGAAACCACCATCCCCAACGAACAAGACTACTTCCTTATCTGGGTTAGCAATTTTAGCACCGATTGCTGCTGGAATTCCGAATCCCATTGTTCCCAAACCACCTGAGGTCACTAACTGACGTTCATTTTGGTATGGATAATACTGGGCTGTCCACATTTGGTGTTGACCAACGTCTGTTACCACAATGGCATCTCCATTGGTCAATTCACCAATTCGTTCAATAACGGCTTGCGGTTGAACCACACGCTCTTTCTTGTCATAAGAACGAACACGATTCTTGTCTTTAGTGACTTTTTCAATCCACTTTTCAGTATTGTTATGAACTGTCGGTTCGGCCAGCAACATTTGCAAGGCTTTCTTCGCATCTCCAACTACAGGAATATCTGCACTGATAATCTTGCCAATCTCGGCTGGGTCAATATCAATATGAGCAACCTTAGCATTCTTAGCAAAAGTCTTAGGATTCCCTGTCAAGCGGTCATCAAAACGGCAACCAATACTAATCATAAAGTCAGCTTCCGTCATGGCAATATTAGCTGCGAAAGATCCGTGCATGCCTCCCATTCCAAGGAAGAGTGGGTGAGTCGTTGCAATCGTACCTTGCCCCAAAAGACTGGTTACCACTGGAATTTGATATCGCTCTGCAAATTCATTTAGTTCCGCAGCAGCTTCAGCATAACTAATTCCACCACCAGCTAGCAAGACTGGTTTTTTAGCCTTAGATAATTGCTTCAAGATTTTCTTGATTTGCATATCATTTGGCTCAAGAGTCGGCTGATAGCTTGGTAGGTTCACTTCTGGTGAATAAATGAAATCTGTTTCTAAAGCAGATACGTCTTTAGGTAGGTCAATGACGACCGGCCCTGGACGACCAGTAGTTGCGATATGGACAGCTTCCGTAATGATACGAGGGATATCAGCTGTCTCACGAACTTGGTAATTGTACTTAGTGATTGGCATGGTAATTCCCACGATGTCTGCCTCCTGAAAGGCATCTTTCCCAATCCCTGCTCGCGCCACCTGACCTGTAAAGACCAAAAGGGGAACACTGTCGCTCATGGCATCCGCAATCCCTGTAATAGCATTTGTTGCTCCTGGTCCGCTAGTGACGACGGCAACACCCAACTTTCCAGTTGATTTGGCATAACCTTCAGCTTCATGCAAACAACCTTGCTCATGGCGTCCTAGAATGTGGCGAATGCCTTTAAAATTATATATCGCATCATAAAAAGGCAAGACAGCACCACCAGGATAACCAAAAATGGTATCAATTCCTAAATCACGAAGTGTTTCCAAAACTAGGTCCGACCCCGTCTTAGGAGATTCTAAACTGATTTTCTCCATTGTTCCCCTTTCTCTTCACTTAAAAATAACTTGTTACTATCATACCATTTTTTCAAGATTTTTCAAGAGAAAAGAAGAAATTTTCTGAATTTTCTATTTTAACGTTTTTTTATGAATATTCTTTTTGTTTTTATTTAAAAGATATCGATTCCATTATTCAAAAAGAAAGAAGAACTGATTTCTCAGTCCTTCATTCATCTTATTCCACACTAAATAGGTATGGGTAAACAGGTTGTTGACCTTGGTGAATCTCAACTTCAACGTCTTCGAATTCTTCTGCGATTTCTTGAGCAATTTCATTAGCAAGTTCTTCGCTTCCGTCTTCACCGACATAGAAGGTTACGATTTCACTATCTTCATCCAACATATGTTTCAAGGTTTCTATCAAGGTTTGGTACATGTCAGGATTTGACACGAGAATTTTCCCATCCACCATACCAAGATTATCATTTTCATGGATTTCTAAGCCATCAATCGTTGTATCACGCACAGCTGTTGTGACGCTTCCGCTAACGACATCGCTGAGAGCAGCTGTCATACGCTCTTGGTTTTCTTCGATTGACTTACTTGGATCAAAGGCAAGAAGACTAGTCAATCCTTGAGGAAGAGTGCGAGCTTCCACCACTACTGCTGGTTGCTCCAAAACTTCTGCTGCAGATTGAGCTGCCATGAAAATATTCTTGTTGTTTGGCAGGAAGATAATGTTACGAGCGTTAACCTGTTCAACAGCCTTGATAAAGTCTTCTGTTGAAGGGTTCATAGTTTGACCGCCTTCAATAACATAATCTACGCCTTGCGAACGGAAGATATCTGCTAGACCTTTACCAGCCACCACAGCAATCAAAGCATACTCTTTTTCTTCAGCTGGCTTGCTAACTTGAGCAGCTTCTTTTTCAACCTGTGCTTCGTGTTGGTTACGCATATTATCAACTTTTACCTTGACCAAGCTACCATATTTGAGACCTTCTTGCATAACCAGTCCTGGATCTTCTGTATGGACATGGACTTTGACGATTTCATCATCGTTGACAACAAGAAGAGAATCCCCAAGTTCATTCAAGTAGTTACGGAATTCGTCGTAGTCAAAATCTTTAGCATAGGTTGGACCTTGCTTAAGAGCTACCATGATTTCAGTACAGTATCCAAATGTGATGTCCTCAGTCGCTACATGACCAGCTACAGCTTTATGATGTTCTGCATTGATCATTTCACTCATATTAGCAGGAGTGGCTACAAAGTCCTCAGATGCAATATATTCGCCAGTAAGGGCCGAAAGGAAACCTTCGTAGATGAAGACCAGTCCTTGACCACCTGAGTCCACAACGCCAACTTCCTTCAAGACTGGAAGCAAGTCTGGCGTTTTAGCAAGAGCTGTTTTAGCACCTTCTAAAGCTGCACGCATGACTTCAACAGCGTCATCTGTTTGCTCAGCTTTTTTCTTAGCACCGATAGCAGCGCCACGAGAAACCGTCAAAATCGTTCCTTCAACTGGTTTCATAACGGCCTTATAGGCAACTTCCACACCTGATTGGAAGGCAAGAGCCAAATCTTGACCTGTTAACTCGTCTTTATCCTTGATTGCTTGTGAAAATCCACGGAAAAGCTGAGACGTAATAACTCCTGAGTTCCCACGCGCACCCATCAAAAGCCCTTTGGCAAGAATGCTTGCTACCTCTCCAACTGTAGAAGCTGGCTTGTCTGCAACTTCCTTAGCACCATTTTCAATGGTCATTCCCATATTTGTACCAGTATCTCCATCTGGAACTGGGAAGACGTTTAATGAATTGACATATTCAGCTTGCTTATTCAAGCGAGTTGATGCAGCCTGCACCATTTCTTGAAATAAGCTAGTAGTAATTTTTGACACGGTTATTCTCCTACAACTTTGATATTTTGAATGTAGACATTTACAGTCTGAGCGGTAATTCCAAGTTGGTTTTCCAAACTAAAACGAACACGCTCTTGAATGTTTTTTGACACTTCGCTAATCTTTGTTCCGTAGCTCAACACGGTATATACATCAACTGCAATACTGCCATCTTCGGCCGCCTTTACGACGACACCTTTGGAATAATTTTCCTTACCTAGAAGGGCTTGGAAATTATCTTTGAGGGCATTTTTACTAGCCATACCGACCACACCAAAAATCTCAGTTGCTGCTCCACCTACGACGGTTGCAATCACTTCATCTGTTAGTTCGATTTGACCATCTTTTGTATTAATTTTTACAGTCATCCTTTTTACCTCAACTAGTTGATACTCTATTTTATCATATTTCAGCCCAAGTGTAAAAGCAGAATACTGTATCAGCGGATATTTACTCTATTTTTCAAATGATTTCACACCTACAATAAAAGAAAAAAGACCCTAGGGTCTCCTTTGCTTTTATTATTAAACGCGTTCAACTTTACCTGATTTCAAAGCACGAGCTGAAGCCCAAACTTTTTTAGGTTTACCATCGATAAGAACAGTAACTTTTTGAAGGTTTGGTTTTACGGCACGTTTTGTTTGGTTCATCGCGTGTGAACGGTTGTTTCCTGATACAGTCTTACGACCTGTAAAGTAACATACTTTAGCCATTGTGTTTTCCTCCTATTAGATCTAATATAGCGGATGTGCTAGCACCACATACTGTACTATGTTATCACACTTTCTTCATTTTGGCAAGGGAATTGGAAGATTTTTTTATTTAACGTAGACAATTCCTAACTTCCCAAAAGCCACATCTCCACGGATAATCAAGGTTTTACTGGTTGGAGCTAGAGAAGTATCTGCCTTAGCTACACCACAGAAAGTTTCCACCTTCAAATCCACTCGCCAATGTTGGGGAACATAGATAACTGCATTACCAAAACCAACTTCTACTTTCAGGGTTGCAGTATCTCCTAAAATCTCTGCATTGTCATAATATATCTTAGCATTTCCAAAACCAACTTCTACTTGGTCGTCTACCAATTCTTGGTTTTGCTTGTAGAAAGTCCCAGTCCCAAAAGCGACCTCCTTATCTGTAAGAATAGTCTTTTTACCGTCATACCACCATTTTTTCCCATTCCAAGTTCTGTTAGAATGAGTAAGTGCGTTGACACCCAGTACGATTAAAATACTAGCCCAGAATAGTGACTGATTTGGAATCGGTAAAATATCATAAAAGTGGTTAGCAATCATTAAGGCTACTAGAGCTGTAAAAGAGGCTGAAGTTAAGTGGCGACGCAACAAAGCTCCAACTGATTGATAGGCAAAAAATGCAATACCAAGCAAGGGCCAAATTTGCCCTCCAAGAGAAGGGATTCCAAAATTTCCTTGTAGTAATATTAAAGCTGCCAAAACCAGCAACACAATACCAAATGCTTTCTTTTTCATGTTCTTACCTCATGTTTCTTAGATTTTCTTTTAGGAGGGATTGGTAATGCCGTGAGACATGAACCTCCTTGTGGGTCTGATAAAAGGAAATGGTGCCCGTTCCTGAAAAGGACTTGTCCACCGAATAGACTTGCCGAATATTAGCAATAGTTGACTTGGATACTCGACTAAAATAGCGAGGAAGGATAGCCTCTAACTCATAAAGTTTAAGCCGAACCTCGTAGGCATCTTTCTGGGTATGGGCATAAATCTTGCTACCTTCTGTCTCAAAGAAGAGAATTTCCGACAAGTCCAGATAATATTCACCCGTCCCCTTGTAAAAAATCAGCCTAGGAGACTTGGATTCTTGCAAGAGCCGCTGTAAATCCGCAATCTCATCTGTCAAAGTCGCTGCCTTGATGACAATTTCAGTTTCCTCTAAATTGCTGTCAATTTCGATTCGTAACTTCATTCCATCTCCTTTCTGACTCTACTATATCAAAGGTAAAATAAGAAAACAAGAGCAAAAAAGCAAGTGGTTACTTTAGACCCGTAAGTGGTTGTAAGGCTACCCTAACTTACAGGTCAACATAGAAAGAAAATCATCCCCCACACAAGACCACAAATATAACCAACTACTACATCCTTGGGATAATGCACTCCCCCTAGGACTCTTACTAGACCGAGGATGGCTGATAAGATCAACAAGATTAAACCTACAGATAGACTAGCATGTAAGCAAGCCATGGAGATAATGCTTGCTGAAAAGACATGACGACTGGGCATAGACTGACCAGGACTATCTCTGTCAAGCAAGGGTTTAATATCCCATTCCTCATAAGGCCTAGGGGCATTGATTTTCTTACGAAGAAAGGACAAAATCACAAAACCTGACGCAGGGACAAACACATACATCAAGACCTGCTTCCCAAGTCCTTGTTGGAGATAAGTAGTTACTAACAAGGTTAAATAAACTATAGGCATAAATACTGTCATAAACCGATTGAAAGCTCTTAGCAACCTCAGAAAGATAGGCTTCTTTTCAATCTTACCAGCCATGTGGTCATACCATTCTTGATAATTTTTCATATATTTTCTCATCACTTACTCAAATTTTGCTTGCAGGGAAGCACTTGTCTTCTAGTATAGTGCAGAAAAAGAAGGCCGTCAAGCCTTCTTTCGATTTATTCTTCTGCTTCATCTTCTGTAAACTGACTGTTATAGAGGTCAGCGTAGAAGCCTCCTTGTGCCATCAGCTCATCATGATTGCCTTGCTCGATGATATTTCCATCTTTCATGACAAGAATCAAGTCAGCATTTCGGATAGTTGACAAGCGGTGGGCGATGACAAAGGAAGTTTTTCCCTCCATCAACCGGTCCATAGCTTTCTGGATTAACTCTTCTGTACGAGTATCAACCGAAGATGTCGCCTCATCCAGAATTAGGAGTGGCGCATCTTTCAGCAAAGCACGAGCAATGGTCAAGAGTTGTTTTTGTCCGACAGACAAGGTCACTGTGTCGTCCAAGACGGTATCGTAACCATCTGGTAGGGTCATGATAAAGTGGTGAATCCCTACAGCCTTGCTGGCTTCAATCACGCGCTCATCACTAATACCTGTTTGGTTATAGATAAGATTGTCGCGAATGGTTCCTTCAAAGAGCCAAGTATCCTGCAAGACCATTGAAAAGGCATCGTGTACTTCCGAACGTTTCATCTCTTTGGTATCCACACCATCGATACAGATACTTCCCTTATCAATCTCATAGAACTTCATCAAAAGATTGACAATGGTTGTCTTACCAGCTCCGGTCGGACCGACAATGGCAACCTTTTGACCTGCATGAGCAGTCGCAGAAAAGTCATGGATAATGGTTCGCTCTGGTGTGTAACCAAAGGAAACTCGATCAAAGACTACTTGACCTTTCATAGTGCTCAATTGTCTTTCTTTATGGGATTCATCTTCCATTTCCTCTTCACCTAAGAATTCAAAGACACGTCCCATGGCTGCGCTAGCCTGTTGCAAACTAGTAATCCCTTGAGCGATTTGAGAAAGAGGCTGAGAAAAGATACGAACGTAGGCCATAAAGGCAACGATAATCCCGATACTGATGTGTCCATTTAAGGCCAAGGCTGCACCAACGATAATCACCAGGGCATAGCTAAAGTTCCCAATAAACATCATAATCGGCATCATAATCCCTGAAATAAACTGAGATTTCCAGATACTATCATACAGACGATGGTTTAATTTCGCAAACTCTTCTTTCGTGCTCTCGATAGCATTGTAACTGGTCACCACATTATGGCCAGAGTACATTTCCTCCACATAGCCATTTACAGCTGCCAAATCCTGTTGCTGACTCTTAAAGAAGCCCTGGGATTTGCCCATAAAGACAGACACGAAAGCAAAACCAATAAGAGTTGAAACAACCGTCACCAAAGCTAAAATCCAGTTCATGCCAAACATGGTTACTAAGACCGCCACGACCAGTAAACTAGATGAGAGAACTGTTCCTAGACTTTGATTGAGGGACTGGGCTGCAGTGTCGACATCATTGGTCACACGAGACAAGGTATCTCCTTGAGAATGTCCATCAAAATACCCCAATGGAAGGCGATTAATTTTATCTGCAATAGCTGTTCTCAAACGCTCTGAAAAACGTTGAATGACTGTTGTAAACAGGAAAGCCTGCAAATAATTTGATAAGAGTCCAATCACATAAATCACGGCCAAAAAACCACCAATAGCTGCAACCGCAGCGACATCTACACTGGTTTCCAGACCACTGGCAATGATGTTGGTCATTTCCTTGATGCGGGTTGGACCATATACAGTAATGATATTGGATACGATTGTTGCTATAAAGGCTATCAGAAGGGCAAACTGGAGACCTGCAAGGTAGGGTTTACTCTGTTTCCAGAGCGACAGTTTTTTATTTTCCATGTTCCAATTCCTCCTTCGATAGTTGTGAATAGGCAATTTCTTGGTAAACTTCGTTATTAGCTAGAAGTTCCTTGTGGGTGCCTTGTCCCACGACTTTACCTTGATCCAAGACCAAAATCAAATCTGCATCCATAATCGTTGAAATACGCTGTGCGACGATAAGCTTGGTCATAGACTTGGTTTTCTCTGCTAGCTCTTGGCGGAGGACACGGTCTGTCTTGTAGTCCAAGGCTGAGAAGGAGTCATCAAAGATGAGGATTTCTGGCTTCCGAGCTAAGGCACGTGCAATTGCCAGACGCTGTCTTTGACCACCTGAGAAGTTGGTTCCTCCTTGGGCCACTTCTGACTCTAAGCCCGCTTCCTTGTCTTCGATAAAGTTCTTAGACTGGGCCAACTCCAAAGCTTGCCACATAGCCTGTTCACTAAGTGGTGTTTCTTGACTCTGTCCAAAGTCTAGATTGCCCTTGACATCACCTGAAAAGAGAACCGCTTTCTGAGGAATATAACCAACCTTGTTGCGCAAATCTTCCAAGGCATAGTCTTGAACATTGACACCGTCCACCAGAATTTCTCCTGCTGATACGTCATAGAAACGTGGAATCAGATTGACCAGAGTTGATTTACCAGAACCTGTTGACCCAATAAAGGCAACTGTTTGACCAGCGTCTGCTCTAAAGCTAACATGCTCGATAACTGCCTCCGAATTTGCCGCATAGCGGAAAGTCACATCCTTAAACTCGACCTGACCTTTGAGATTTTCATCAGCCAACTGCACTTGAGCAGGATTTTGGATAGAAGAATGCAAATCTAGAACCTGATTAATCCGCTTGGCAGAGACCATAGTTCGAGGAAGAACGATAAAGAGCGCCCCCATGAGAAGGAATCCCATGACAACCTGCATGGCATAAGACATGAAAACAACCATGTCACTAAAGAGAGGCAACCGCGCCGTCGGAGCAGCGTCATTGATCACATAGGCCCCAATCCAGTAAATCGCCACACTCAAACCACTTGAAATCCCCATCATGATGGGATTCAAAATAGCCATAAGACGGTTAACAAACAAATTCAAGCGTGTCAATTCATCATTTGCTGCTGCAAATTTTTCATCTTGATACTTTTCAGCATTGTAGGCACGAACAACGCGAATACCTGTTAAACTCTCGCGAGTGATACTGTTCAGTTTATCAGTCAGACTTTGAATCAAGGACTGTTTTGGAAAGGCTAGCGTCATCAAAACAGTCGTCATCAAAACATTGACAATCACTGCCACAAGTACAGCCCAGAGCCAGTATTCTGAATGACCTAAAATCTTCCCAATAGCTCAGATAGCCATAATTGGACCACGCGTCACCACTTGCAAGCCCATGGTAATCAACATCTGAACTTGGGTAATATCATTAGTGGTACGCGTTAAGAGACTAGGAATAGAGAATTTCTTAATCTCTGTCTGCGAGTAATCCAAAACTCGGTTAAAAATATCACTTCTCAGCCTACTAGTGTAAGAAGCAGCCACTCTGGATGCAAAAAATCCAACTGCGACTGCGGACAAGAAGGCAAAAAAGGACATTCCGACCATCATACCTGCTGGTTGCCATAACTCATCCAAGTTGGTTCCTTGACTTCCCAGCAAATCCGTAATTTTCGAGATATAGGTCGGAACTTCCAACTCTAGGTAGACTGAAAAGCAGGTAAAGAGAATGGCTAGTAAAATCATCCCCCATTCTTTTCTACTAATTCGTTTAGCTAATTTCTTCATTATCTCCTCCTATTCTCTTGATATTTTCCTGTAGTTGATTGAGGACTTTCTCAAAAATCAGTAATTCATCTTCATCAATGTCTGCCATCAACTGGTTGTCAATGCGTTCAAAGAAGGCTTTAACCTGCTTCATTTGAGAACGTGATTTGTCCGTCAAACGAACAAACTTGGCCCGCTTATCGCTAGAACTCGCCTCCAATTCCACCAAACCATTTTGCACCATACGCTTGACCAAGTTACTCGCCACAGACTTGGTAATATTAAGTTCCTGCTCGATATCTTTAATCAAGACCAAATTTTGGTTTTCCTCACGGCTATCCAAAAAACGGACAACCTGTCCTTGAGGTCCACCCATAAATTCAATGTCGCAACGTTTGGCTTCCCTTTGCACCATCAGATGAATCTGATGACCAAAACGCTTAAAGACCAACATCGGTTTATCCATACTAACTCCTTTCTAACCATCACATTTAGTTCTCCTAGGAACTAATTAAGTTTTCATGAGAACTATTTTACCACTTTGAAAAGAGATGTCAAGAAAAAAGTTTCCTAGAGAACTATTTTCTTGATCAAAAAAATCCCAAGTGATTTTCTCACTTAGGATCATGTTTTCTAAGTTAAATTAGAACCCGTCTACGTTTGTATAAATCTTTTGAACGTCTTCGTCGTCTTCAAGAACGCTGTAAAGTTTTTCAAATGTTTCAAGGTCTTCGCCTGACAATTCCACTTCTGACTGAGGAATCATTTCCAATTCTGTCACTTGGAATTCTTCAATACCAGACTCACGGAGGGCAACGATAGCCTTGTGAAGGTCTGTTGGAGCTGTGTAAACAGTGATTGTTCCTTCTTCTGCTTCCACATCGTCCACATCCACATCTGCTTCCAGCAATTGCTCAAAGACCGAATCCGCATCTTCGCCAGCAAATACGATAACACCCTTGTTGTCAAAGAGGTAAGAAACCGAACCTGAAGCACCCATATTTCCGCCATTTTTACCAAAAGCTGCACGGACATTAGCTGCTGTACGGTTGACGTTTGAAGTCAAAGTATCAACGATCAGCATAGAACCATTTGGTCCAAAACCTTCGTAACGTCCTTCTGTAAAGGTTTCGTCTGTGTTTCCTTTTGCTTTATCAATCGCTTTATCGATAACGTGTTTTGGCACTTGGGCTTGTTTAGCACGGTCGATAACGAATTTCAAAGCTGAGTTTGATTCTGGGTCTGGATCACCTTTTTTAGCTGCTACATAGATTTCTACACCAAATTTTGCATATACTTTAGAGTTAGCTCCATCTTTAGCCGTTTTCTTGGCTACGATATTGGCCCATTTACGTCCCATTAGGAATCTCCTTTTTTCACATTTTAATCTTTCTTATTATAACACAAGTTTTTTCGATTTTCACTAGAGGAAACGGATTTTATTTAGCAAATCCAGCTATGATGACAGTTTTGTTGCCAAGATGGCCTTGCCTTCTTTTATCAAGGGATGACGGAACAGTGAAAAGTACAGTTGAATGGTCATGGCAACCCAGATAAGGGGTTCACAAAGGATAACACCCTTATATCCTGCCCAAGGAATAATCAAGACCACAAAAGCGATTTTTCCGATTAGTTCAATAAAGCTAGAAACCAGAGGAAGGATCTTTTGTCCCAAGCCTTGCAAACAATTGCGATAAATCAACAAGAGACTCAAAATAGGATAAAAGGCTGAGCTGATTTGCAGATAGAGACTACCATTTTCTACCAAGTAACCATCCGTCGAACTAGCCAAGAAGGAAACCAAGGCTGGACTGGCAAAAAATAGAAAGATACAAATAAAGCCTGCCCAGGACATACTTAAACGACTGCCGATTCGAAGACCTTGAACAATGCGGTCTGGTCGCTTGGCCCCAAGATTCTGCGAAGCAAAGGTCGTCATCGAGGCAGAAATAGCAGTCATAGGAAGAAGAGCGAAGGCCATAATGCGTCGAGCGGCCGTTTGTGCACTTATAATCACTGCCCCAAAGGTATTAACAGAAGACTGTAAAATCACACTGCCGATAGATACAATGGAACTCATCAAGCCCATAGCCAAACCTTGCTCTAAGAGATCAGCGTACAAGGCCTTGTTCCATTTGAAATGTTTGAGTTGAGGGAGAAGTTCTGGCACGCTCTTACGAATATAGTAAAAGCAGAGAACCGCTGATAAACCTTGCGAAATGATGGTAGCAAGTCCTGCGGATTGAACTCCCAGATGCAGTTGCGTAATAAAATACAAATCCAGAACCACATTAACCAAAGCAGAGAAAATCAGGAAGCCAAGGGCTGCTAGACTGTCCCCAATAGACCGCAACAAGCCTGCAAAGAGATTATAGGCAAAGCTGACACCGACACAGGTCACAATCATAGAAATATATTGATAGGACTGAGGGAGGATTTCAGCAGGGGTATCTAAGTATTGCAAGAGAGGATACAAACCAAGAAAGCCCAGCAACATAATCACAACACTCAAAAGAGCACCTAAAATCCAGGTGGCTGCTACCGCTTCCTTGATTTTAGTAAAATTCCGAGCCCCATAATAGCGGGCAATAACAATCCCCATCCCATTTCCGACACCAAGCGTAAATCCTATAATCAAGTCAAAAATGGCAGTTGTTGCCCCAACCGCAGCCAAAGAATCTTGTCCAAGAAAACGCCCAACAATCAAGACATCAGCAGTGTTATAGAGCTGTTGGAAAATATTGGATAGCAAGATTGGGAAGGCAAAACTCAAAAGCGAGGGAAGAATAGGACCATGTATCAGGTCCACTGTTCGTTTTTTATTCATAAGGCTATTATATCAGCTTTCTAGAGGAGCGACAAGAAACAGCAAACTATAGATGATCTGAAAACTAGAAAAGACAACGAAAAAGCAGTGGATTTCTCCACTACTTTCACAGCTTATTCTTCAATTTCGATTTCAAGTTCGTCGCCTAGGTCAAGTGTCACTTCTTCATTCACAGAAGCTGCTTGAACTGCGTCATCTTTTTTAGTTTCAACCCCTTCTACAGAAGCTTCTTCTTCATCAATCAAACCAAATTGAACACGGACTTGATAGTCAATTTCATCAAAGATTTCTGGATTATCTGCCAAGTATTTCTTAGCATTTTCAGAACCTTGCCCAATTTTCTCATCCTTGTAAGAGTACCAAGCTCCTGCTTTTTTGATGATATCCAAATCGCTTGCAATCTTCAAAAGCTCACCAGTCTTAGAAATTCCTTCTCCGTACATGATTTCAACGAAGGCTTCCTTAAATGGCGGAGCCACCTTGTTTTTCACGACCTTAATCTTAGTTTCTTTACCGACATTGGTGTCTTTTTGGTCACCAGTTCCCTTGATTTGCGTGCTTCCACGAACATCCAAACGCACTGAAGCGTAGAATTTCAAGGCACGTCCACCAGGAGTTGTTTCTGGATTTCCAAACATGACCCCGACTTTTTCACGCAATTGGTTGATGAAGATGGCAATTGTTTTGGTTTTATTGATAGAAGCACCAAGTTTACGCATGGCCTGACTCATCATACGAGCCTGCAAACCAACGTGGCTATCTCCGATATCTCCATCAATTTCTGCACGAGGGACAAGGGCCGCAACTGAGTCAACTACGACAAGATCCACAGCACCTGAGTCAATCAATTTTCCTGCAATTTCAAGACCTTGCTCTCCTGAGTCTGGTTGAGACAAGAGCAACTCATCAATGTTGACCCCAAGGGCCGCAGCATAAGCTGGGTCAAGTGCATGCTCCGCATCGATAAAGGCTGCAATCCCACCTTCTTTTTGCGCTTGCGCGACTGCATGAAGGGCAACTGTTGTCTTACCAGATGACTCTGGTCCATAGATTTCGATGATACGTCCCTTAGGATAACCACCTGAACCAAGGGCAATATCAAGAGCCAAGGAACCAGAGCTCATCACTTGTACCTTTTGCTCGGCACGTTCACCCAAACGCATGATTGAACCTTTACCAAAGTCTTTCTCAATCAATTTAAGAGCGTCATTCAAGGCTTTTTCACGTTCTGCCCCGAATTTTTTTGAAATTTCATCTAATTTTTTTGGTTTTTTCGCCATTCTATTCTCCTACATTCTAATGGTCCTCAGACCTATCTACTATTATATCAAAAGTTAGTCACTTAATAAAGCCTTGCGAACTAGGTTAAAGGCATGCATAACCGCAATGTGACGTACATCTGCTCGACTTCTGCCTCCAATATTCACCTTGATAACCTCAGTTCCTTGCTCTTGCGCCAATCCTATGAAGACTGTCCCAGCTGGGTGCCCTTCTAGACTATCTGGCCCTGCTACTCCAGTCAAGCTGATGCCAAAATCTGACTGGGTCTTGCTTCGTGCCTGCTCAGCCATCTTCTGGGCTGTAAATGCAGACACCACACCATGTTCTTCCAAATCCTGGGCAGGAATATCCAACATCTTTGATTTTTCTTCCAAGCTATAGGTCACAAAGCCACCCTTAAATATACTTGATGCTCCTGAAAAATCCGCCACAGTAGCTTGGAAAAGCCCTGCCGTCAAACTCTCTGCAGCCGTGATGGTTTTCCCTTGCTTTTTCAGTTCTTCTACGACAATGCTGGTCAAACTAGTCTCTTCCCCATAGCCATAACAAAGTTCTCGCAAAGAAAGGCCTTCAAAGGTCTGGTGATCCAAAATTTGATTTTCCAAAACATCCAGCGCATGATTCGCCTCTTCTTGACTACTATCTTTTGTTGACAGACGCAGAGTGACTTCTCCTGTCTTGGCATAAGGTGCTAAGGTCGGATCTGTTTGATTGTCAATCAAATCAGCCAAAATGGTCACCAACTGACTCTCACCAATTCCAAAGAAACGAAGAACTCTGGAATACAACTTGCTCCCTGTCATCAACTTGGGTAGAAGTTGGTTTAAGACCATGGGTTTCAATTCACTTGGTGGACCAGGAAGGACGACATAGGTCACTCCTTCGACTTCTAAGATTCCTCCAACCGCCAGTCCTGTTTCGTTTGGTAGTGGAGTCGCTCCTTCTACAATTTGAGCTTGTCTTTCGTTATTCGGTGTTCGGGCATAGTCTGGTCTCTGGGCAAAAAAGACGTCCAACTTCGCCTGCGCCTGAGGATCGAAGACTAATTCTTTCCCTAAGAATTTAGCTAGAGTTTGTTTGGTTAAGTCATCCTCTGTCGGTCCCAAACCACCTGTCAAAATCACTAGACCGCTACGTTGACTGGCAATCTCAAGCAAAGACAAGAGACGAGCTTCATTGTCTCCTACAGCCGTCTGAAAATATACGTCTACCCCAATCTCTGCTAGTTTTTCCGATAAAAATTGAGCATTGGTGTTGACAATCTGTCCTGTCAAAATCTCTGTTCCAACAGCAATGATTTCTGCTTTCATGTTTCCTCCTACCTATTTATTCGTATTTTTTTGAAAAAATCGCAGGAAATTTCCCACGATTGATTTTTTATTTGTATCAAAAAACAAACTATTCTACTTCATTTGTTACAAAGACGCCTTGTTGTTGATTATCCCCATTATCAACAGGTACCCGTCCAAACAAATCTTCAAATAAGACAACATTTGTTTCAAGCTGAGTGACTTCTTCTTGTCCCAAAGAACGTCGCAATATATTCTGCATTTCCAACATATGCTCTCTAGAAACAATCTGGTAAGAAATACCTTGCAACATCTCTCCCTCACCCTTCAACTGTTGTGATTCAATGGTTTTAAATGAATCTTTATAACCCAACAAGTTCGGAATACTTTTTGCAGATAAATCAATATTAGTCTGCATATTGGTACTTAGAGCTTTTAAGATAGACTGATAGTGACTGACACTATCCAAACTAAGAACTTTTTCAACAACTTTTTGAATGACTTCACGCTGACGCTTCTGACGTCCGTAGTCTCCTTCTGGATCTTGATACCGCATGCGTGAATAAACAAGCGCTTCCTCTCCATTTATTTTCTGTTCTCCAACGCCAATAGAAATGGTGTTAAATTCTTCTTGGTCACTGATAGAAATCGGGAAACCTAGCGTGTTATTGACGGTAATGCCACCTACTGCATCGACTAATTGTTGCAATCCTTGCATATTAACCATAATGTAGCGATCGATGTGGATATTCATCATCTTTTGAATTGTTTCTATAGCAAGTTCTGCTCCACCACCAGCATAGGCAGCGTTTAACTTCGCTTCTTCAATACGACCATCTTTATGTTGAATTTTAGTCAGGATATCACGCTCCAAACTCAACATCATAGTTTTCTTGGTATGTGGATTGACAGTCAAGAGAATCATGGAATCACTATTTCCAGCCCACTGATCTGTACGTTCCACATTCCCAGTATCAACTCCCATCAACAGAATGGTCATGGGTTCAGTTGCTTCGATAACCTTGGTTTCTTCCCCAATCTTTTTATAGGTTTTTGATAAGGTTTGTGTACCTTGCTGATAAATGGTATAAGCAAAGACACCCACACCCAAAACTGTCACAGCTAGAAAAGCTAGCACCATTCCAATAATTTTTTTAACCATATTTCTACTAATCTATCAGTTTACCCATCAAGTAAACATCAATAAATTTCCCTTCTTCTATATACGCACCGCGTTCTTGTCTACCTTCAATTGCAAAACAATGCTTTTGATATAGATGAACAGCAGCTTGATTACGAGTTTGGACAGTCAGTTGGAGACGACGCAGAATGCCACTTGCTTGTGCCCACTCTATCGCTTCTTCTAGCAAAAAACTTCCCAATCCATTATTCCAATATCTTTTTCCAATCACAATGAAGAGATCTCCAATATGACGAACTCTCTTGCGCTGGTCAGCTGTAATATTTACAATACCAGCAATTTTATCATTTAAGAATGCAAGTAAGGTTATCTGATTGTTCGAACTAGCTTGCTTGTTGAGGAATATTTCCATCTCCTCACTGGTCAAGAGAATACCATCTCTGTCTAGGCTGGTAAAATCCGTCTCCAAACTTACACGATTTAAAAAGGCCACTAATTCAGCCGCATCATTAGGCTCTGCTTCCCTAATGAGCAATTCATACTCCATGTTGAAGTTCCTCTAAAAGCTTTTCTGCACGCAAGCCCTTGGCTTGAAAATTCAGTCTGCGACCGTCTTCTTCTTTTAGAATTTCCAACTCTAAATAAGTATCTGGCAAGGCATCTCCTAAGAGATTGCCCCACTCAATAACAGTCACTCCGCCACCAAAGAGAAACTCATCCAAGTCGATAGAATCCGCATCTCCTTCAATTCGATAAACATCTAGGTGATAAAGTGGCAGTCTACCTTCATACTCTCTTACGATAGTATAGGTTGGACTTTTAATCATTTGAGAAATCTGTAAACCTTTAGCAAGTCCCTTAGTAAAGGTCGTTTTACCTGCACCCAGTTCTCCAGTTAGAATTAAGACATCATTCTTTTCTAATAGATGACCCAAGCGTTCCCCTAAGGCTTGTAGCTCTTCTTCATTTTTTGTGTACATACTCTTATTATACCAAAAACTTTTCTTCTGTGTCTATTTTCCTGCTAAACTTATACTCAATGAAAATCAAAGAGCAAACTAGGAAGCTAGCCGCAGGCTGTACTTGAGTACGGCAAGGCGACGCTGACGTAGTTTGAATTTGATTTTCGAAGAGTATTACCATCATAACATCCATAAAAACAGGCTTGCTCTAAAAGAAAATGAGCGTAGCAATGACCAATACAAGATCTCGGAAAATATGACCATAAAAGGAAACTTCCTTTTTAACAGAATTTGGGACAAGATAGGCTGCAAAAAACAAACCCAGTCCAATATAAATCAGAAGTGAGACAATAGTCATTGGATTTCTTAAGAAGAGAAGTGTTGCTATAACAGTCACCAACACTGTCTTTTTTCTATCTAGCATAGCAAGCAAATCGTGCATGTATTTTTTCAAGGGTAAAAAAATCAGCAAATCTAGCCCAAACAGGAAAAAGAAGGATGGCAATAAAAAGTCAACTAATTCTTGTTGCAGCGTATTTTTGATGAACAAGTTGTCTGACAAAACAAGGACAGCTCCTAACAAATTAATTAAGAGTAACATACTGTAAAAAAGATTCACTGACTTCTTACTGGCTAGGACACTATGGACTTCTTGCTTACGGGTATAAAGATAATTTACTCCAGCACAGATTCCTGAAACGAAGACCATACTTCCGATGAAAAAAGCTGTACTTTGTTTAAAGGACAAGATGCATTCTTTCCATAGGAAACAGCTACTCAAACTGATTTGAATTAAAGCTAACAAAAATAAGATTCTCATTGATTTCATCTTTTCTCTCCCTTCCTACCAATCATTATACTAGGAGAAAAGAGAGAACTGTTTCCAATCTTCTCAAATGTCTCTTTAAGACGCTAAACAAACACCAGAGACTAATACTCAATGAAAATCAAAGAGCAACCTGCGGCTAGAGCTGACGTGGTTTGAAGAGATTTTAGAAGAATATAAACTTGAAATAAGGCTGATAGTATTAATTTCACTATCAGCCTTACAGGTTATTTAACGTTTCAGAAAAACTATAATGTCAAGATTAACTAAACAGTATCTAATTCCTTCAAATAATTTTCTATCTTCATCAACATTAAAGGATTGTTATAAATCTTACATAACTCTCTTGCTTCTATATAATAATTTTTGACTTGTTCTTTGTCTAGAAATTTGGCTCCAGCATTTCCTACAAGAATAAGTAGAGGAGCCAGTTGGTAGCTTGTCTGTCTTTGTTTACAGAGTTCAATCGTCTCAAGAGCTTCTTGGATGGCTTCATTATATTTTTCCTTTGACACTAGGTAGTGAGCGTAGTTGTAACGAACTCTGATGTAGCCAAATAAAAACTCTTGATGCTCAAAATTTTTTGTCTGATATAACTCCATCAAATGAGAGTAGTTTGCCTCATATTCTTGTTCACGACCCACTAAGGAATAGAAATTAGATAGAGTATTCAATGCCTTTAAATAAATCAGAGTATTTGAGGAGACTTTTAATAATATATTTTCCAATGAAGAAATAGCCTCACGCTTACTGTCATATTGATAGAAGTCAATAATAGCTTTAATCCATTCAAGGTAAGTTCGGTCTTCTAGTGTTAGAAAAGTACTTCGTTCAATCTCTATTCTATAAATATATTCCAAATCGTCATAATTTCTATCATCTAATAGGCGAGCAGATAATTGCTTGAAATTAGAGAGGTTAGATTTAATTTCAATTTGTTCATTGAAAAAGTAATCCAAAGGGACTTCAAGTCGTTGAGAGAGTTTGAATAACAAGTCTGCGGAGGGAATAAAATGACCTCTTTCAATTTTACTAATCTGACTTTGTTCACAAATTCCTTCTGCAAGAGTTTGTTGGGAGATACCTAACTCTTTTCTCTTTACTCTGAATTTCTCAGCGAGTGTATTCATTAAAGATAATAATCCTTCCTATTTGCTTAATTTCATTATAAAATTTTTAGTTCAAAATAGCAAGTCAAAGGGATAAAAAATTCTTTATGGTAATAATAAGAAAAAAAAGTAAAAAAGAATATAAAAACTTGACTGATTTTCATATGTGTGTTAGAATTAAGCAGAAAGAAAGGAGGTTCACAATATAAGATGAGGAGAAATCGTGGAATTAAAAAAATAGTTATATTTGTATTACTAAGTGTTCTTGCATTTGGTAATACAATTCCCTATCAACAGTTTGTTCAGAAGAATAGACAAATGGTAAAGTTTATAATTTCGCTTCATCTGGTGAGTGGATCTAATATTGGAGGAATATATAAATGAAACTTTTGAAAAAAACTATGCAAGTTGGACTAACAGCAATTTTCTTTGGTTTGCTAGCTACCAATACAGTATTTGCAGATGATTCTGAAGGTTGGCAATTTGTCCAAGAAAATGGTAGAACCTACTACAAGAAGGGTGACATCAAAGAAACGGACTGGCGAGTGATTGATGGCAAGACCTATTATTTTGATTATAATGGTGAAATGGTTGTTGGTTGGCAATACATTCCAATGCCAGTTAAAGGATATACAATTGGTCCTTACCCTAATGGCATAAGATTAGAAGGTTCCCCAATGCCAGAATGGTACTACTTTGACAAAAATGGAGTGCTACAAGAGTTTGTTGGTTGGAAAGCATTAGAGGTTAAAACTAAAGACAGTGTTGGAAGAAAGTATGGGGAAAAACGTACAAAACCGGAAGATAAAGAAGAGAAGAGTTTTTACACGAACTATTACTTTAATCAAAATCATTCTTTAGAGACAGGTTGGCTTTATGACCAGTCTAATTGGTATTATCTAGCTAAAACGGAAATTAATGGAGAAAACTATATTGGTGGTGAAAGACGTGCAGGTTGGATAAATGATGGTTCAGCTTGGTACTATCTAGATTCAGAAACTGGTATCATGCAAACTGGTTGGAAGGAACTTGGCAATAAGTGGTACTACCTCCGTTCATCAGGAGTGATGGCGACTAGCTGGTATCAAGATGGTTCAACGTGGTATTATCTAGATGCTCAAAACGGTGATATGAAGACTGGTTGGGCTAATGTTGGTAATAAATGGTACTATCTTCGTTCATCAGGTGCAATGTCCACAGGTTGGGTGAAAGATGGTTCAATATGGTACTATCTAAATGTAAGTAATGGAGATATGAAAACAGGCTGGTTCCAAGTCAATGGTAAATGGTACTATGCGTATGGTTCAGGTGCTCTAGCTGTTAATACCACAGTAGATGGTTACTACGTAAACTATAATGGTGAGTGGGTTAAGTAACGAATGCTAATCGTAACTGTAGTTGATACTTAACTTAGTAAAAAGGGCTTTTTTCTACCATTTGTCAACTCTATCAATTTTTAAGAATTAAATGAGTCAAGACAGTAGTTATTCAGTATATTTATCTACTGTAGTAAATTGAAGAAAAGTTAAGAACGAGAAAGGACGAAGTTAGTCCTTTCTTTTTATGTAACTATTAGTCCGTCTCGCTCCGCTATGTGCGAGACGAACTAATAGTCACTTAATCAAAAAACGCACCATATCAAAAACTAAAAAGTTTGATATCATGCGTCATGTCTTAAACTAATTGACTATACTTTCTATTCAAATGAGCTTTTAACCAATCTATTTAGTCAATCAACTCTTAAAACCAAAGAGCAATCTCTCGCTTAGCTGACTCTTCTGAATCTGAACCATGTACAACATTTTGGATAACCTCATTTTCTCCAGCAGCTTTTGCAAAATCACCTCGAATAGTTCCTGGTAAAGCTTCTTCTGGACGAGTTGCCCCCATCATGGTCCGCCAAGTTTCGATTACTTTGGGACCAGAGATAACGCCTACAAGAATCGGTCCTGAAGTCATGAATTCACGAATCGGTGGGTAAAAACTCTGACCAACCAAGTCCTGATAGTGCTGGTCAATCAACTCTTCTGAAACCTGTGAACGCAACTCCAATTTTTCGATTGTCAATCCACGTTGTTCGATGCGTTTCAACACTTCACCCACTAGTCCTCTTTTTACACCATCTGGTTTGATGATAAAAAATGTTTGTTCCATACCCGTCTCCTTTGTCAGCTTCTTTCTTTTATTTTACCACATTTCATGGAAAAATGGAGAAAGTTTTCAGAAAAGAGAAAGAGAACCCGAAGGCTCTCTCATTCTCTCTTATTCTACTGTTTCTTCCACAGTTTCAACGGCAGTATCCACAACTACTTCTGTTGTTTCTTCGTTTCCTTCTTCCTCTACTGGAGGATTAAGGTATTCTTCTTCGTTGATAGCATGTGGTTCAAGATTACGGTAACGGGCCATACCAGTACCTGCTGGGATGATCTTACCGATGATAACATTTTCTTTAAGTCCAAGGAGATGGTCTTTCTTACCACGGATAGCCGCATCAGTAAGGACACGAGTTGTTTCCTGGAAGGAAGCCGCTGACAAGAAACTGTTGGTTTCAAGTGAGGCTTTGGTAATTCCCATAAGGACTGGTCGACCAGTCGCTGGAACTCCACCTGCAATAAGGACATCTTTGTTGGCGTCTGTAAAGTCATTGATATCCATGAGGGTACCCATGAGAAGATCTGTGTCACCTGGATCCATGACACGGACTTTACGGATCATTTGACGCACCATTACCTCGATGTGTTTGTCACCGATTTCTACCCCTTGGCTACGGTAAACTTTTTGTACTTCACCGAGAAGATAAGTTTCAACTGACAAGACATCGCGAACTGCAAGGAGACGTTTTGGTTGGATAGAACCTTCTGTAAGAGCAGCACCACGCGCTACTTGGTCCCCAACTTCAACACGCATACGAGCGGTAAATGGAACAACATATTCACCTTCGCCAGTTTCACCCTTAACAAAGACTTTCTTAGTACGAGTTGATGCATCTTCTTCGATAGCCGTAACTTGTCCTTTAACCTCTGTGATAACCGCTTCCCCTTTAGGATTGCGGGCTTCAAAGATTTCTTGGACACGAGGAAGACCCTGAGTGATATCGGTATTTGAGGCAACCCCACCCGTGTGGAAGGTACGCATTGTAAGCTGTGTACCAGGTTCTCCGATAGATTGGGCAGCGATTGTACCAACTGCTTCACCAACTTCAACTGCATCACCAGTTGCCAAGTTAATACCGTAACAGTGACGGCAGACACCATGACGAGTGTTACATGTAAATACGGAACGGATAGTTACTTCTTCCACACCAGCATTGACAATTTCACGCGCCTTGTCTTCTGTAATCAACTCATTTGGACCAATGATCACTGCACCAGTTTCTGGATGTTTAACAGTTTTCTTAGTGTAACGACCATTGAGACGCTCTTCGAGAGACTCGATCATCTCTTTTCCTTCTGCGATAGAGCGGATCAAGAGACCACGGTCAGTTCCACAGTCGTCCTCACGAATGATAACGTCTTGGGCAACGTCAACCAAACGACGAGTCAAGTAACCTGAGTCGGCTGTCTTAAGGGCCGTATCTGTCATACCTTTACGGGCACCGTGAGTTGAGAAGAACATTTCGAGTACTGACAAACCTTCACGGAAGTTTGAAAGGATTGGCAATTCCATGATACGTCCGTTCGGAGCAGCCATCAGACCACGCATACCTGCAAGCTGTGAGAAGTTTGAGATGTTACCACGGGCTCCAGAGTCCATCATCATAACGATTGGATTCTTAGGATCTTGGTTGGCAATCAAACGTTTCTCAAGTTTTTCACGGGCAGCACGCCATTCAGCTGTAACAGCATTGTAACGCTCGTCGTCTGTAATCATACCACGACGGAATTGTTTGGTGATTTGTTCTACACGTTTGTGTGATTCTTCAATGATTTCAGCCTTGTCATCAACGACTGGAATATCGGCAATACCCACTGTTAATCCTGCAAGGGTTGAATGGTGGTAACCGAGGTTCTTCATGCGGTCAAGTAGGGCAGAAGTTTCTGTCGTACGGAAACGTTTGAAGATTTCAGCGATGATATTTCCAAGGTTTTTCTTCTTGAATGGAGGGTTAAGTTCAAGATTGCTGATTGCTTCCTTGATATCTCCACCAAGTGGCAAGAAGTATTTAGCTGGAACGCCTTCTGTTAAGTTGGCATTGTTTGGTTCTTGCAAGTATGGTAGACCCTCTGGCATGATGTCGTTGAAAAGGATTTTACCAACTGTTGTAAGCAAGACCTTGTGTTTTTGCTCTTCTGTCCAAGGTTTGTTGAGGCTGTCTGTTGCGATACCAACACGTGAGTGAAGGTGAACATAACCATTACGGTAAGCCATAACAGCTTCGTCACGGTCTTTGAAGACCATTCCTTCACCTTCACGACCAGCTTCTTCCATGGTCAAGTAGTAGTTACCCAAAACCATGTCCTGTGATGGAGTAACAACTGGTTTACCATCTTTCGGGTTCAAGATATGCTCAGCAGCCAACATCAAGATACGAGCTTCTGCTTGGGCTTCTTCTGAAAGCGGTACGTGGATGGCCATTTGGTCCCCGTCAAAGTCGGCATTATAGGCTTCACAGACAAGTGGGTGCAAGCGAAGGGCCTTACCATCAATCAAGACTGGCTCAAAGGCTTGGATACCCAAACGGTGAAGGGTCGGTGCGCGGTTCAAAAGCACTGGGTGTTCTTTGATCACTTCTTCAAGGATGTCCCAGATACGTTCGTCTCCACGTTCCACCAAGCGTTTAGCTGCTTTGACATTTTGCACAATATCACGCGCAACGATTTCACGCATGACGAATGGTTTAAAGAGCTCAATCGCCATTTCACGTGGCACACCACATTGGTACATCTTAAGAGTTGGACCAACGGCGATAACGGAACGTCCTGAGAAGTCAACACGTTTACCGAGCAAGTTTTGACGGAAGCGTCCTTGTTTACCTTTAAGCATGTGGCTCAATGATTTTAGTGGACGGCTACCTGGTCCTGTGATTGGACGACCACGACGACCATTGTCAATCAAAG